>JBKQQQ010000566.1:0-3427 GCA_052144275.1 Streptosporangiaceae bacterium | reverse complement strand
TACGCCGAACTCGAGGAGAACGAGGTCGACTTGGTCAAGCTGCGCAACTGGTTCGCCAAGGTGCGAGAGCGCGACGCGTTCGACGCGGACGGCAGGCAGGCGGCCGAGAAGGCGATAGAGGAGTGCGCGCTCTCCCTTGAAGCCTATGCGGCCCGGGTGTACGCCGAGGAAGCGGAGAGCCGCTGACCGCCGGATCCGCACCGCCCGCTCCTTCCCCGTGTCCTGCCGAATGCAACAGCCGTTAGCTTATAGTACTAACCGGAGTTATGACCATTTTGTGACTATTGATTTACCCCTGCGTCAACTTCCGGACAGTTCGCGTACTTCTGGCCTGTGCAGACTCGGACCCATGATTCGCACCCACCGGCGCTTCTCCATGCGCCTGATGGCCGGGCTGGCAGGCGCATCCGTGCTAGCCCTGGCCGCCTGCTCCTCTTCGTCAAGCTCGAGCACGGCCGCCAGCTCAACGTCAAGCTCGGCTTCGGCGTCTTCTACCCCGTCCTCCACCGGCGCGGCCTCGAGCATGGTGACGCTCGTCGTCTATTCGGCCCAGGGGTACGACTCGGCCATGACCAAGGCGTTCACCAAGGCCACCGGCATTCCCGTCAAGCTCGACGACAACTCCACCGGCCCGCTGCTCACCCAGATCGAGGCCTCCAAGAACAACCCCAACTGGGGCCTGCTCTGGGTGGACGGCGCAACCGCGTTCGCCGGGCTCGATACGCAGGGCCTCCTCCTGAAGGGCTTCGAGCCGAGCGTCCAGTTCAACAGCCTCGGCACCGAGTCGGTGCCTGCCGACAAGAGCTACACCCCGACCGGCGTGACCCTGATGGCGGCGCTGGCCTACAACAAGGACAAGGTCAAGAGCCCGCCGACCACCTGGCAGCAACTGCTCGGCTCGCAGTGGAAAGGCCAGGTCGGCATGAACGACCCGTCCCAGTCCGGCCCGACCTTCCCGTTCATCGCCGGCATGATGAACTACCTCGGCGGCGTCAGCGCGGGCGAGTCTTACTTCACCAGGCTCAAGGCCAACGGCCTGGTCATCCACCCGACCAACGGCCCGACCCTGCAGGCGCTCACCAGCGGCCAGATCAACCTCGCGCTGGTGCAGAGCTCGGCGGCGCTCGGCGCCGCGCTCGGCGCCAAGAACATCGGCATCGCGTACCTGAACCCGGTCACGCTGCTGCCGAGCGCGATCGGCATCGACGCCAAGGCACCCGCGGCCGAACAGGCCGAGGCGAAGCAGTTCATCGCGTTCGTCCTGTCCCCGGCGGGCCAGAAGGTCATGCAGACCGGCGACCCTACCGGTGACTCGCTTTACTACCCGGTCATCCAGGGCGTCAGCCCGCTGTCCGCGCTGCCGTCGCTGGCCAGCACCAAAACGCAGTCAATCAACCCGTACACCTGGGGCCCGCAGGAGGGCACCATCAACACCTGGTTTGACGGCAACATCGTCCGGTGATCACCCAGCCCTCAACCGGCCAGCCTCCCACCGGGCTGACGACCAGTGGCCGGCAGGCAGCCTCGCGGCGCGGCCTGCCGGCCATCGTCGCCGGGTCCCTGGCCCGGCTGGGCATGCCGCTATTCTGGCTGCTGCTGACCTGCTTCATCCTCGCGCCGTGTGCGTGCTTCCTGCTGCTGGCCGTCTCGCCGCGGCTGTTCAGCCAGGGCAGCCAGTGGTTCACGCTGACCTACCTGCACCAGGCGCTCACCGGCGCCACCTTGGCGGCCGTGGTCAACTCGCTGTGGGTGAGCAGCGCCGCGGCCGTGCTCGGCGTGGCGCTCGGCTTCCCCATCGCCTGGCTCGTGGCGCGCACCACCCTGCCCGGTCGCCGCCTGGTGCCGGGCGCCATGTGGCTGGTGCTGCTGCTGCCGTCCTGGCTGCCCGCGCTCGGCTGGGAACGGATCGTCCAGCCCGACGGCGTGATGTACCGGCTCGGCCTGGACTGGCCGTGGGTCACGCACGCGATCATGGGACCGTTCGGCGTGGTGCTGCTGCTCGGCATGCGCTGCGTCCCGTTCAGCTACCTGGCCATCTCGGCCGCGCTGGCCGGGCTCGGCCAGGAGTTCGAGGACGCCGCCCGGGTGCACGGCGCGAGCCGCGCGCAGGCGATGCGGCTGATCGTGCCGATCCTGGCCCCGGCCATCTGGTCGGCGATGGCGATCGGCTTCGCCGAGTCGATCAGTGACTTCGGCGTGGCCGCCACGCTGGCCTACAACTCGAACTTCTCCCTGGCCACCTACCAGCTGTACGCGGCGATCGGGAACTTCCCGCCGAGCTTCCCGCTGGCCGCCGCGATGGGCTGGCTGCTCGTCGCGGCCGTGGCCGTCCCGCTCGCGCTGCAGGCCCGGGCGCTGCGCGGCCGGTCGTACGCGATCCTGTCCGGCCGCACCCGGCAGGCGGTCCGCCGCCAGCTCAGCCGCCGGTCGGCAATCGGGGCCGCGGCGGGCGTGGGGCTGTTCTTCGTGATCGCCCTGGGCGTCCCCGGCTTCGGCGCGGTGAGCGGCTCGCTGCTCGCCGACTACGGCGGCTCGTTCTCGCTGACCCTGGTGAACTACCGCGCCCTGTTCGCCCAGGCCGGCCTCATCGGGCCGCTCGAGCGCTCGCTCTTCTACGCCACGATCACCGCGACCATCACGGTGACCGGCGGGTTCATCGCGGCGCGGATGCTGGCCCGCCGCCGGACCAAGGCGACGGGCGCGCTCGACTTCCTGCTGCTCGCGTCCGTGGCGCTGCCCGGCGTGGTCTTCGGGGCGGGCTACATCTTCGCCTACAACCTGCCGATCATGTCCCGGCTCGGCATCAACCTGTACCAGACGGTGACCCTGCTCATCATCGCCTACAGCGCGTCGAGCCTGCCCACCAACGCCCGGGTGCTGGTCGGCGCGGTGTCGCAGCTGCAGGCATCGCTGAAAGACGCGGCCCGGGCGCACGGCGCGGGCGCGCTGACCGCCTGGGCCCGGGGCGTGCTGCCCGTGGTGTCGCGACCCATCGTCATGGCCTGGCTGTTCACCTTCTGCGGCGTGTTCCTCGAGCTGCCGCTCTCCCAGCTGCTCTACGCGCCAGGATCACCGCCCGCCTCGATCGCCATCGAGGACAACCTCAGCAATTACCATTTCGGCATCGGCATGGCCCAGGCGGTCCTGGCCGTGGCCATCGCGCTGGCCGCGGTGGGCGTGGTGCTCGGCGGCTACCGGCTGCTGGCGCCGGCCGGCTGGCGCCGGATCGGAGGAGCGGTCCGTGGCTGACCCCATCACGATCGAGACCCTGGGCAAGACCTACCCGGGCGGCAACCAGGCGCTGCGCGACGTGTCGCTCGACGTGGCGCCCGGGACCTTCCTCGTGCTGCTCGGCCCGTCGGGCTCGGGCAAGACGACGCTGCTGCGCTGCCTGGCCGGCATCGAGCGGGTCACCTCGGGCCGCATC
>JBKQQQ010000565.1:0-3003 GCA_052144275.1 Streptosporangiaceae bacterium | reverse complement strand
TCTGCCCGGTTTCGAGCCACGTCTTCAGGCCGGACAGGATCATCGGCCACCCGCCGTAGAGCTCGGCCGGCGTGTCCGGCGGCAGCTGATCGTGGACCACCGTCAAGCGGCACGAGTCGCCGACCGGCTCGATCTCCCACGTCACCCGGGACGTGCCAGCCCGCTCGGCGTCGGGACCCCACAGCGCGCGCATCGTCTGCACGAGCCGGTTCGGCCGTTCCACGACCAGGTTCTCACCCTCGGCCAGCGGCCGCTCCGCGGCCGGATGACCGAGCCGGTAGGGCGAGCCCACGGTCCAGTCCGACTCGATCGACGCGCCGAACTGGTACTTCGTCCTGATCACCGGATCGGTGATCGCCTCCCACAGCCGCTCGGGCGTGGTGCGGATGTAGATCTCGAAGACCTTCTCCATCTGATCCTCCAGCTCGTGCTTCAGGCCGGCGAGCCCGGCAGCCCACGGCTCGGTGTACTTGCTGACCCACCGGTCGTGGACCAGGCGGATCGGGACCGGGTTGAGGTAGTGCAGCTTCTCGCGGCCCCGCCGCCTGCTCACGATGAGCCCGGCGTCCTCCAGGATCTTCAGGTGCTTCGCTACGGCGATGCGCGTCATGTCGTGCCGGACCGTGAGGGACACGAGCGTCTGACCATCGCGGGCGAACAGCTCGTCAAGAAGCGCCCGTCGGGTCGGGTCGGCCAGTGCCCTGAACACAAGATCCACGTCATCCACAATAGGAAACCATTTAGTTTCCTGTCAAGTTCGCAGGACTGGCCTGCAGGCCGAGCGCAGGCTCGGCCCGCCCGCCGCGCCCGTAACCGGGGAAGTACCCGTGGCACCGCTTGGGTAGCGGAACCGCGCATCAGGCAAGTCTCGGCCGGGTGCGCGGAGCCTCGCAGGCCGATTAGTTCTCCGGTGCTGCGAAGTCTGCCTTACAGGATGACATCCGGGCCGCCGGGCCGCCGGGGGTGTACGCCAAATTTGTAGGTGACTGAGGGGTAACTTGCCTCTGCGGGGGTGGCGTGGCCGGTCAGGGGCGGGTCAGGCGGTGGCTGTCTGGCTGCGGGGCCGCTGCCAGATCTGTTCGGATTGGCTGCTGGCCTCGCGGCAGCGCAGGGCGATGATGGCGTCGGCGCCGGCCACGGTCCATCTCATGCCGGACAATTTGAGGCGCTGGCCGACGATGGTCTTGCATCCCGCCTCGACCACGCCGGAGCCGACGAACAGGCCGCGGGACCTGAACCACTGGTAGCGCATGCGGGGAGCGTTGTTTTCGAAGTAGGCCAGGGCCTTGTCCAGGTCGTCTTTCTTGCTGCCCAGGAGCGGGTAGATGCGGGCGGCGGCGCAGATGCCGTCGATGTCGCCGTGGTCCAGGTCGTCCAGCCGTGCGGCGAGCCATTGTTCGCGCTGGTCGCCGAGCATGAACTCCAGGACGCGGGTGAGCTCGTGCAGGTGCTCGCGGGCATGGTAGAGGTCCACGATCTGGGTGGCCTCGGGAAATTTCTCCGTGGCGATGGTCCAGATCCAGGCGGCGCCGTCGCCGAGGATGGTGAGCTGCCGGACGTGGTTCGCGCCGCGGCGGATGCCCTCGGCCTCCACCAGGCCCGCGAAGACGCTGGACGGCTCGAAGGTGGCCAGGTAGGACGACGATCCGGGGTCGCGGACGGGGTAGCCCTCGTCGTCGGTCTTGTCCTGGGTGAAGAACACGGCGAGCTTGACCTCGCGGGTGCGGGCGCGGCCGTCCTCGCCCTTGCCGTTCCGGCCGGCGGCCTCCTTCGCGGTGACCGGGACGCCGGTGCCGTCGATGGCGGCATACATCTTGTCCGGCAGCGGCGACGGCGGCAGCGGCACCAGCGTGCGGGCGGTGATGAGTGCGGCCCGGCCCCGGTCGGCCGCGGCCTGGGCGGCGCCGCTTGCTTCGGCGGATCTTTCGACGCGCTTGGCGGTCAGGTGCACCCCGGCCAGGTCGGCCAGCAGCCCGGCCGCCTTGGCGAACGGCCCGGCGGCCGCGGTGCGGTCGTTCATGGCGGCCAGCCCTGGGGACATTGACTGCCCGGCCACTCCCAGCTCGGCGTCCCTGGGCGCCAGCCCGTGCTTGCAGGCCGCGCAGTGGTACCAGGCGCGGGTGAGGGCGACCGGGCCGAGCACGGTGTCGATGACCTTGTCCCGGTAGGAGACGAACTCCGCCTGGTGCCCGGCACCGCAGTCAGCCCGCGGGCCGCGATAGCCCGGGTCGGCGGCCAGCAGCTTTCCCAGCACGCCGGCGCCGAGCTTCAGCATCCCGGCGCGGATCACGGCCTCGGCTGCCTCCAGCCCCGCGTCACCGCAGCCCAGCGACCGGGCCGCTTGGGTGGCCAGCCTGCCTACCTCCGTGGACGCCTCCGCCGCGAGCGCGTCCCAGAGCCCCCTTTTTCCCCTCCCGGCGGAGGGGCACCGTCAGTCCCGCCGGCCGCGGCCGGCGACGGGACCGGCCTGGCCTCGCAGATCGCCTCGTTCACCTGCACGATCTGCTCGGTCACCGCCACGAACTGCCTGTAGTTCTCTATTTCGCGGCGTACCTTGCCCAGCTCGGCGGACGCCAGCTGCCGGGTACGCGTCCGGCCGGCCGCCGACCGGGTCCACAGGTACCGCGGCCCGTGACCGGGATGATCCGGCTGCGCGCAGGCGCAGTTCGGCTTGCCGCAGCGCCGCCAGGTCTCGTTGACGCTGCCGGGACGGAAATCGCCGGTCCCGGCCAGCTGCGCGTACAGCTCCGCGCGGTGTCGTTCCAGCTCGTCGAGCGGCTGCTCAGTCATCCATGCTCCTCTGGAAGTCTTAACACTTCCAGATTACCGCGCCAGCCTGGACTTCCCCGGCATCCCTACATATGTGTCGCGCACCCGCCGGTCGTAGACGAATTCCGCCTCGACAGCCTTCCCGTTCACCTGCGGGGATGATCTTTGCGGCCCCTGGCGAGAAATTCCTCCAGGGCCTGGGCCACCACCGCCGAGATCGTCCGCCCGGATTCC
>JBKQQQ010000564.1:0-4624 GCA_052144275.1 Streptosporangiaceae bacterium | reverse complement strand
GGAAACGCTGTGGTGGGTTCGCGCCGACGGCCGGGCGACGATCCTGGCGGATCAGCGGCGGATGGCGGCGCCGTTGAGGTTGCTGGCCGACCGCTACTGGCAGTACCGGCAGGCACCGCCGATGGGTCCCGTCCTGGCGGTGACGGTCGAGCGGTGGACGGGCTGGACCGGGGCGCCGACGACCGGGGCGCCGACGACCTGAGCCTCGCCATCCGGACAAGACGCAGGCTGCAAAGGCACTGGCTGTTCGCCACGCTGCTGATCCTCGGAACCGCGCTCAGGGCCGTGGTGCTCGTGGCCTATCACCCGGCGCTGATCTTCCCGGACAGCGTTCGGTACCTGCAGTACGCGCATAACTTCACCGCGGGGCAGTGGAGCGCGGACGCCTTGCGGCAGAGCGGGTACTCCGTCCTGATCATCCCGGTCATGCTGCTGCACGACCTGTGGATCATCCCGCTGGCGCAGCACCTGGCGGGGCTGGCCACGGCCGTGCTGGTGTACGCGGTGCTGATCCGCTTCGGCATCCGGACGTGGCTCGCGGCCGTGGCCGCCGTCCCGGTGCTGTTCGACCCGCTGCAACTCGTCCTCGAGCAGTATGTCCTGGCCGACGTCTGGACCGTCTTCCTGGTCGTGGCCGCCCTCGTCATCCTGGTCTGGCCACGGGAAAGGCCGCAGGGAAGGCCACGGGAGAGGCCACGGGGAAGGCCAGGAGAAACCCAGGAAACCCGAAAGGACAACTGGCTGCCCGCCGCCGCCTGCGGGCTGCTCCTCGGGCTGGCCGTGACGTTCCGGGACGAAATGCTGATCATGATCGTCCCGGCCACCCTGTACGTGCTGGTCGCCGTCCGGCCGCGGCGCCGCCTGCTCACCCGGCTGGCGGCCCTGGCCGGGTGCTTTCTGATCCCGGTCATCGGCTATCTCGGCTGGTTCGACGCCTCGCACGGCGAGTGGAACTTCACCACGTTCAGCGGCGCCTTCCTGTACGGCCGGGTCGCGGACTTCGCCTCCTGCCAGGGGCTGAACCTGCCCGCCTACGAGAAACCGCTGTGCCCCAGCCAGCCGGCCGCGCTGCGCAACGCGGACTTCTACCAGTGGAACCCGCAGTCACCGCAGTGGACCTTCCAACCCCCGGCCGGGATGTCCAGGGACGCGATCGTGCGCGATTTCAGCCTGCGGATACTGCGCCACCAGCCGCTCGCCTACGCCGACGCGGCCGCCCGCGACTTCCTCTACGGGTTCTCGCCCGTCCGCGGCGCCGGGCCGGAAAAGTACTCGCCGGCCTATCTCCAGTTCCACACCTACACCAGGCCCGACCGGCAGGCCTACGCCTCGATCGCCGCGCTCGGCTACCTGGCCCCGGCGGTGCGGCCGGGGCTGGCCGCGTTCCTGACGGACTACGGGCGGTGGTTCTACCTGCCCGGCCCGGTGTTCGCGGCCGGGCTGGTGCTGGGCCTGGGCGGCCTCGTGGTCAGCCAGCTCCGGCGCGGCACGGTCAAGGACCGGCGAATCCGCGACGCCGGGCTGCTGTTCACCGCCAGCGCGGTGCTCGTGCTCATCCCGCCGGCTGCGTTCGCGACCTTCGACTGGCGCTACCAGCTTCCGCAGCTCAGCCTGATCCCGGTCGCCGCGGTCCTCGGCGTGGCCGCGATCGGCCGCCGGCCGGCGTAAGCCCGTGGCGACGACCGTCCGCGCCCACTGGCCGTTCGTCCTGGTCCTGTCCGCCGGGCTGGCGCTGCGGGTGCTCACCGAGGTCGCCTACTGCCCGGCGCTGCTCTACATTGACTCGGCCAAGTACCTGGTCGGTTCGGACGGCACGGCGCCCGAGGGTTACCAGGTCCTGCTGCGGCTGCTCGATCCGGTGGGCGGACTCGCCCTGGTCGCGGCCGTCCAGCACGCGTTCGGCCTGGCCATGGCGATCGCCCTGTACGCACTGCTGATCCGGCGCCGCGTGCCGCGATGGGCCGCGACGCTCGCCGCGGCGCCGGTGCTGCTCGACGCGTATCAGCTCCAGCTCGAGCAGACCATCATGCCGGACGTGCTGTTCGAGACCATGATCGCGGCCGGCTTGGTGCTGCTGCTGTGGCCCCGGCCGCCGGGGCTACGGCAGCAGGGCCTATGGCCGGTCGCGGCGGGCGCGCTCGTGCTCGGCGCCACCGCCACCGTCCGCGAGATCGGCGGGGTCCTCATCCTGCCCGCCGTCGTCTTTGCCCTGCTGACCGCGCCCGGCTGGCGGCGCCGCACGGGCCGGGCGGCGCTGGCTACCGCCTGTTTCATGCTGCCCGTCCTTGGCTACATGGCCGCGGCGTACCTCGTCACCGGGCATTTCAGGCTGGCCAGCAACGGGCCGGCGCCGGAGTACGGGCGGGCGGCGGCGGCCGCCGACTGCGCCACCCTGACGGTCCCCGCCGACGAGCGCGCGCTGTGCCCGTCTCCCACCCGCGTGCTCGCCCTGGGCGGCATCGACGGGCTGCTGCACAACCCGCAATCACCAGGGCATACCGTGCCGGTGCCGCCCGGCACCACCCGCGCGCACCTGCTCGCCGGTTTCTCGCTGGCCGTATTCCGCCAGCAGCCGCTGCGGGTGGCCGCGTCGGTCGCCCGGGACTCCGTCCGGCTGTTCGCGCTGACCAGGGACGGCGACCCGGAGATCACCAGCATCGCGCGCTGGCAGTTCCAGACCTTCTACCCCACGTACCCGCACCGGTACACAATGGCCGTCTTCACCCGGCTGGCCCGCCAGCACGGCAGCGGCGGGGACCTGGTGGCGGTCAAGCCGGTCGCCGCCGTGCTACGCGACTACCAGCTGGGCGGCGGCTACACGCCCGGCCCGCTGTACGCGGCCGGCCTGGCCGCCGGGCTGGCCGGATCGCTGACCGGCCTGGCCAGACACAAGACGCTCAGTGCCGACCACGAACGGGCCGCCGACCACGAACGGGCCGCGGGCAGCGAACGGGCCGCCGCCTGCCTGCTGGTGTCGCTGTCCGCGGTCGTGCTCCTGCTCAGCTCCGACGCCTACGAGTTCTCCTGGCGCTACCAGCTGCCCGCCGTGGTCATGCTGCCCGTCGCCGGCGCGCTCGGGCTTACCGCCCTCGCCGCCCAGGTCGGGCACATGCGAGAAAGGACCCGCACAGGAACCCTCACTGCTGTTCGGACCTCCACCGGCGGTACAGGTCGACGAACTCGTCCCGCATCTGCGGCGTCAGGTCCTCGGGCGCCAGCCGACCGGTGAGGCTGATGGTCTCGCGCATCTGCGCCAGGTATTCGGTGCAGTGCGGGCAGCCGGCCAGGTGCGCCTCGAAACGGCGCCTGGCCGCGCGGCTCAGGGTGCCTTCCAGGTAGCCGGTCACCAGCTCGACGGCCTGCTGGCAGACGAGATCACGACGCTGGAGGAGTCTCATCGCACCTCCCGGAACTCGTCCTCGAACAGCTGCCTGAGCCGGCTCCGGCCGCGGTGCAGCAGCACCCGCTGGTTCCCCTCGCTGAGCGCAAGCACCGTGCAGACCTCTTCGCTGCTCATCCCCTCGACGTCGCGCAGGAGCACGACGGCACGCTGGCGGGCGGGCAGCTCATCGATCCAGGCCCGGATGCGGTAGGCGAGCTTACCCGCCTCCAGCCGGCCTTCGGCCACCTCGATCCAGTGCTCGGGCGGATCCGCCCAGCTGCCGGAGCCATCGAACCGCGAAGGATCAACGGACGGCTCGGGGTCCGCGACGGGGACGCTGCGCTGTTCCCTGGTGCCCGTGGTCCGGGCCCGGTTGACCAGGATGCGGAACAGCCAGGTCTTGAGCGACGAGCGCCCCTCGAAACCTTCCAGGCCGCGCAGCAGGGCCAGCCAGGTGTCCTGGACGACCTCCTCGGCGACCGCGCGGCTCGGCACGAACGAGGCCGCCAGATGCAGCATCGGTTCGTGGTAGCGCCCGACCAGGCTGACGAAGGCCTGCTCGTCGCCCGCGCGCAGCCGGAGCAGTAGCTCCCCGTCGGAATCCATCACGGACAGAATAGGACGAGCCGGCCGTCCCCCAAGCCAGGGCCACGGCCGGCTCAACCCGATTTCCCCTAACTTCGCTGGATTGTTACGTCAGCAGGCCACGATCCCTAGGTGTTGACTATGCCGGAGGACGAGGTGGCCCCGGCCGGCAGCGAGGTCGGTGAGCTGGGCACTTCGGTGAGGTTTCCGCCGCTGACGGCGAACACCGACACGGAATGCATGCCAGAGCCGTCGACCAGCAGGTACCTGCCGTCCGGGGACAGCCGGGCATCGAGGTCGGCTCCGCTGCCCTTGATGGCAAAGCTGCCGATCAGGACAAGGGAGCCGTCCCGGTTGATGGCGTAGCTGGAGATGGTGCCCGAGCCGGTATTGACGGTGAAGAGGTACTTGCCGTCGTGGCTGATCTCCACCCAGCACGGCGCGGTCTGCCCGTCAGCGAAGGGCGAGGATCCGATCGAGCTGAGCTGGCCGAGCAAACCGTCCCGGTAGGCAGAGACCGTACCGAGGCCGGTGCCGTTGTGCGCGTTGCTGACGAACAGCTGCGAGGGGTTGGTTGGCGAGAACTCGGCGCCGAGCTGGCCGAGGCCCTGCCCGGTGAAGGGAGAGCCGTGGGCGGCGAGCAGATGGCCGCCGGGC
>JBKQQQ010000563.1:0-18926 GCA_052144275.1 Streptosporangiaceae bacterium | reverse complement strand
GCATCAGCGTCGCGCACGTACAGGTACGTCGAGGCATGGTGCGCAGGGTCGGGGTCGGCCGCTAGGTGCAGCCCGGTGCCTTCGCGGTTGGCGAAGCCGTAGTCGTCACCGTCGGCGTAGGCGAAGGTGTCGAAGCCGAGAGCGGAGTAGTGGGCCAGGGCGGCGGCCAGATTCCGCACCGGGAAGATCGGGCTGAACTGACGGAACTGGCGGGCTGGCCGCTTCAGCCCGGTTCCGGTGGTCAGGCTGGCGCTTTTGATCTCGGTCAGCGAGAGAAGTACGGAACGCATGGCCTCGATCTGCTCCGGCGATACCCGCTCCTGCAGCTGGAGGTCGACCGCCTCGACGCCGCGCGACACGGCGTCGACGACTTGCTGCCCGCGTTCGGTGAGCTCGAGGCTGATCCGGCGACGGTCGTCGGGATCGGGGCTGCGGGTGAGATAGCCCCGGCTCACCAGGGTGTCGATCACCTGGCTCACGGCCTGTTTGGTGACACCGAGATCGGCTGGCAGGTCCCCTCGGGGGCCGCCCGTGCTGTCGATCCCCGCCAGGATGAATGCTCCGTTCCTGGGCAGGTCGTCGATGCCGATGGCCTGCAGCTGCGCCCGGATGGAGCGGGCATAAGCGCCGCGCGCCGAGCGCATCAGGGTGGGAGTGGCGAACTCGACGGCTCCTGGATCGTTCATGGCCATCGAGCTTATTAACAATGAACTTGACAGTCAAGAAAGTTGTTTATCGCGTCGCTACAGGGCATGTCGGACTGCAGCCGCCCCGGTGGTTCCCCCGCGACGCGGCAGGCATGGGCGAGCCCCGGGCAGTGTCCGGTTACCGGGAGGAATGTCGGCACCCGCAGGTAGCGTGGGGCGCGTGCTCGAGTCGTTTCATCCCGCCGTGCGTGCCTGGTTCGAGGGCCGGTTCCCGGCCGGGCCGACCGAGCCGCAGGCCGCGGGCTGGCGGGAGATCGCCGCGGGCCGCCACGCGCTGATCGCGGCGCCGACCGGGTCCGGCAAGACCCTCGCAGCGTTCCTGGTCTGCATCGACCGGTTCTACCGCGCCCACGATTCCGCCTGCGGCCACGATCTTTTCTGCGGGCACGCGGCCGGCCCGCCGCCGGACGGCCCGGCAGGACCACGCCAGGCAGGCGCCGGGCCGCAGGTGGTGTACGTGTCGCCGCTGAAGGCGCTGGCGACCGACATTCAGCAGAACCTCGAGGCGCCGCTGCGCGAGATCGCCGCGGCGGCCGGCCGGCTCGGGCTGAGCGCACCAACCATCCGGGTCGCGGTCAGGACCGGCGACACGGCCGCCGCGGAGCGTGCCGCCATGCTCAAGCACCCGCCCGACATCCTGATCACCACCCCGGAGTCGCTGTACCTGCTGGTGACCGCGGAGCGGAGCCGGTCCATGCTCCGCTCCGCCCGGACCGTCATCGTGGACGAGATCCACGCGGTCGCCGGGAACAAGCGCGGCTCGCACCTGGCCCTCACCCTGGAGCGGCTGGCGCACGTGGCGGAGGAGCCGGTGCAGCGGGTAGGCCTGTCCGCCACCCAGCGGCCGATCCAGGCCATCGCCCGGCTGCTGGTCGGTTCCGGCCAGGACCGCGACCACCCGGACGGGACGCCCCGGTGCGCGATCGTCGATTCCGGCCACCGCAGGCAGCTGGACCTGGCCCTGGAGCTGCCCGACGACGAGCTCGGCGCGGTGCCCACCACGGGGCAGATGGCCGAGATCCTGGACCTGATCGCCGGTCACGTGGCCGGCCACCGGACCACGCTGGTCTTCGTCAACACCCGGAGCATGGCCGAGCGGGTCGCCCACCAGCTGGGCGAACGGCTCGGTGACGAGCTTGGCGCCCAAGTGGCCGCCCACCACGGATCGCTGTCCCGGGGCCGCAGGCAGCGGGTCGAGGCCCGGCTGCGCGCCGGGGACCTGCGGGCCCTGGTGGCCACGGCCTCCCTCGAGCTCGGGATCGACGTCGGACCGGTCGAGCTGGTGTGCCAGATCGGCTCGCCGCGCAGCTTCGCCACCTTCCTGCAGCGGGTGGGCCGCTCGAACCACACCCGCACCGGGACGCCCTCCGGGCGGCTGTACCCGACCACCCGCGACGAGCTGGTGGAGTGCGCCGCGCTGCTGCGCGGCGTGCGCCAGGGCCGGCTGGACGCCATCGTCGTCCCGAAACGGCCGCTGGACATCCTGGCGCAGCAGATGGTGGCCGAGTCGGCCGCCGAGTCGTGGCCGGAAGCCGAGCTGCTCGGCCTGGCCAGGCAGGCGGCACCGTTCCGGGACCTGTCCGCCGAGGACTTCGAGGACATCGCCGACCTGCTGGCCGAGGGGATCCGCACCGGCCGCGGGCGCCGCGCCTATTACCTGCACCGCGACCGGGTGAACGGGACCGTCAAGGGCCGCCGCGGCGCCCGGCTGGCCGCGCTGACCTCCGGCGGGGCCATCCCCGAGCTCGGCGACTTCCGCGTGGTCGCCGAGCCCGACGAGGTCCAGATCGGCACCGTCCACGAGGAATGGGCCGTCGAGAGCAGGCCGGGCGACGTCTTCCTGCTCGGCACCCACTCCTGGCGCATCCGCCGGGTGGAGCCCGGCACCGTCCGGGTGGTCGACGCGAACGGCGCGCCGCCCTCGGTACCGCACTGGCAAGGGGAGGCACCCGGGCGCACCCGGGAGCTCTCCGAGGAGGTCTCGGCGCTGCGTCAGGCCGTCGCGGACCGGGAGCCCGCGGCGGCCAGGGCATGGCTCGAGCACGAGTGCGGGATCGGCAAGGCCGCGGCCGACACCATCGTCGGCTACCTGCGGGCCGGGCTGGCCGCGCTCGGGGCGCTGCCGACCATGAACGCCATCATCCTGGAACGCTTCTTCGACGAGGCCGGCGGGATGCAGCTCGTCGGCCACGCGCCATTCGGCGCCCGGGTGAACCGCGCCTTCGGGCTGGCGCTGCGCAAGCGGTTCTGCGTCACGTTCGACTTCGAGCTGCAGGCGGCGGCCAGCGACAACGCCATCTTGCTCTCACTCGGCCCGCAGCACAGCTTCCCGCTCGACCGGGTGCCGAAATTCCTGGCCTCCAAGACGGTGGAACAAGTGGTCCGGCAGGCCGTGCTGACCTCGCCGTTGTTCCAGGCGCGCTGGCGGTGGAACCTGAACACCTCGCTGACCGTGCTGCGGATGCGCGGCGGCCGCAAGAACCCGCCGGCCATCCAGCGGATGGAGGCCGATGACCTGATGGCGGCGGTGTTCCCGACGCTGGCGGCGTGCCAGGAGAACGTGGCGCCGGGGCCGCTGGAGATCCCCGACCATCCCCTGGTCCGGCAGACGCTGGAGGACTGCCTGCACGAGGCGATGGACATCGACGGGCTGCGCGACCTGCTCGACGGGATCGAGGCCGGCCGGATCACCGTCATCACGCGCGACACCACGGAGCCGTCGGTGCTCGCCCACGAGATCCTGAACGGCCAGCCGTTCACCTACCTGGACGACGAGACGGAGGCGGCGAACCGCCGGAGCCGGCAGGTGCGGATCCCGCGTGGGCTGCCGGTGCAGGCCCGCGACCTGGCCCGGCTGGATCCCGGCGCGATCGAGCGGGTCAGGGACGAGATCCGGCCGCAGCCGCGCGACGCTGATGAGCTGCACGACCTGCTGATGACGCTGTTCGTCATGCGGCCGCGGGAAGCGTGGCGCGGGTGGTTCGACGAGCTGTCCGGCGCGGGCCGCGCGGCGAAGATCCAGGCGGATGACACAACGCTGTGGTGTGCCGCCGAACGGCAGGCCGTGCTGCAGCCGCTGTACCCGGGCCTGCAGGTCCCGCCGGGAAGCCCGCGGGCAAAACCCATGGACCCCGAGACGGCCGCGGCCGAGATGCTCCGCGGCCACCTGGACATCCGGGGTCCGTCCACGGCGGAGGACCTGGCCCGGGCCACCGCGCTGCAGGACGTGACCCTGGCGCTCATCCGCCTGGAGAACGAAGGCTTCGCGCTGCGGGGCCGCTTCACCGATCCTTCAGGAACAGAGGAGTTCTGCGCCCGGCGGGTGCTGACCCGCATCCACGCGTACACCAGGCAGCGCAAGCGGCGCGAGGTGGAGCCGGTCACGGCCCGCGACTTCATCCGCTTCCTGCTGCGCTGGCAGCATGTCACCCCGGATACCAGACGGGAAGGCACCCGTGGCGTGCTCTCGGTGGTCGAGCAGCTGCAGGGCTTCGAGCTCGCGGCCGGGGCCTGGGAGAAGGCCATCTTCCCGGCGCGGGTGACCGGGTACCGCCGGGAGTGGCTGGATGAGGCATGCCTGGACGGAGGCATCGCCTGGGGCCGGCTGTCGGTGCGCGGCGAGCCGGACGAACCACCCCGCCGCGGCGGCCTGACCCCGTCCCGGGCCACCCCGGTCACCCTGACGATCCGCGACGACCTGCCGTGGCTGCTGCGGGCGGCCCGCGGCGAGCAGCGCCCCGCAGAACCAGGACCGGGAAGCACCACCGACGTGATCGAGGCGCTGCGGAATCGCGGTGCCCTGTTCCCGCCGGACCTGGAGACGCTGACCGGACGGCTGCCCAGCGAGATCGAGGAGGCGCTGTGGGATGGCGTGGCCCGGGGGCTGGTTACAGCGGACGGTTTCCGCGCCGTCCGGTCCCTGTTCGCCCGCCGCGCCGCCCAGAACGCTCCCGGCCGGCACCGGCTCCGCCGCGGCAGCCAGCTCAGCTCCAGGACGGCCGGCCGCTGGTCCCTGCTGCCCGAGCCCCCGGCCGACTGCGACCCGGATGACCTGGCCGAAGCGGTCGCCGAGCAGCTCGCCGCCCGCTGGGGCGTCGTGTTCCGCGACCTGCTGGCCCGGGAGAACCTCGCCGTGCCCTGGCGCGAGGTGCTGTGGGCGCTGCGGCGGATGGAGGCGCGCGGCACGATCAGCGGCGGGCGGTTCGTCGCCGGGTTCAGCGGCGAGCAGTTCGCGCACCCCGACGCGGTGGGCATGCTGCGCGAGATCAGGAAGCGGCCGCTGACCGGGGAGACGATCGTGCTGTCCGCGGCCGACCCGCTGAACCTGGCCGGTATCGTGCTGCCTGGCCCGCGCATCCCGGCGCTCGGCACGAACTCCGTCAGCTACACCGACGGCGCCGTCACCGCGCAGCTTGGCCGTCCCGTGCTCACCGCCTGAGGAGGAGTGTGGAAGGTTACCGGCACTCGGTCACCAGCGCCGATGGCACCCTGGCCGTCCTGGACGGCCAGGGTCACGAGGCCATCGAATCAGCGCCTGGCCAGCTGGCCGGCTTCTTCGGCTACTGACGGACGGTGTCCGCGCGGTGTGGCAGCTTCCAGCCCGGGCGGACGAAGTGGCACGTGTAGCCGTTGGGATAGTGCTCGAGGTAATCCTGGTGCTCGGGCTCGGCCTCCCAGAACGGCCCGGCCGCCGTCACCTCGGTGACCACCTTGCCCGGCCACAGGCCCGAGGCGCCGACGTCGGCGATCGTGTCCTCGGCGACCTTCTTCTGCGCGTCGCTGAGGTAGAAGATGGCCGACCGGTAGCTCGTCCCGATGTCGTTGCCCTGCCGGTTCCGCGTGGTCGGGTCGTGCACCTGGAAGAAGAACTCCAGCAGGTCACGGTAGGAGAGCTTGTCCGGGTCGAAGGTGATCTCGATCGCCTCGGCGTGGCTGCCGTGGTGCCGGTAGGTCGCGTTCGGCACGTCACCGCCGCTGTACCCGACCCGGGTGGAGATAACGCCGGGCAGCTTGCGGATGAGGTCCTGCATGCCCCAGAAACAGCCGCCGGCGAGGATCGCCTTCTCAGTAGTCATGATGATGTGCTCCCGGTGTCGTCGAACAGGTTGCGGTAGGCGCCGTAGCCCTCGCGCTCGAGGTCGTCGAGCGGGATGAAGCGCAAGGCCGCGGAATTGATGCAGTAGCGGAGGCCGCCCGCCTCGGCGGGACCGTCGGGGAACACGTGGCCGAGGTGGCTGTCCCCGTGGGCCGAACGGACTTCGGTCCGGACCATGCCGTAGCTGGCGTCGGTGTGCTCCACCACGTTGCCCGGCTCGATCGGTACCGTGAAGCTCGGCCAGCCGGAATGGCTGTCGTACTTGTTGACCGAGACGAACAGCGGCTCTCCGGACACGACGTCGACGTAGAGGCCTGGTTCCTTGTTGTCCCAGTATTCGTTCCTGAACGCCGGCTCGGTGCCAGCCTTCTGGGTGACCCGGTACTGCTCCGGGGTCAGCCGGGAAATCGTCTCGGGGTCCTTGCGGTAGGTGTCCGACACGTTAGCTCCTTCATTTGTGCCGCCCGCTGGTTGCGGGGGTCGCCACGTGTGCAACCGCGCGCAGGCCCTGGCTATTTCACCGGTCCGGTGCCGTCGGCTCCCGGACCGGGGCCCGGTGAGCGGACGGCCGGAACGGGTAGATCAGCAGCCGGTGATGCCCAAGCCGGTACACATACGCCAGGAACAGGTGCAGCTCGTTCAGCGCCTCGGTCTCCAGCCGGCGGGCCAGCCTCGGCAGGTCGTCGCCGGCGTACTTGCGGACGTGCTGCGTGGAAGGGTGCATCGCCAGGGCAGCCTGGAGCCGGGCCGGGGTGGTGTCCAGGCCGATCAGCCGCACGATGCTGATCTTGTGCGTGATCGATTCCCGCCACCGGTCCAGGTCGGCCCGGGCCCGGCGGTCCTTGAGCCCGCCTTGTACCTGGTGACAGTAGTACGTCACGGCGTCCGCTATCCACTGCGGCTTCGCCGACGCGGCTTGCAGCCGGGTCTCGCACCAGGCCTCCATGTCGTCGCCCATCCGGTCGTACAGCCGGCTGAACGGGAGCGTCAGCACACCAGCCAGCGTCCGGTGGAGCAGGTCCCGGTCACGCTGTGGAGGCAACTTGCTGAACCACAGGCCGCCCGGCACGACGACCCCGACATAGGCGGCGGGGAGGTGGCGGCTGGCGGCGACGAGGATCAGGCCCACACCGGTGGACACGATGGCGGTGGCCACCATGATGAGGACGGCCCAGGACTTGGCGCGCCGCCCGAACGGGTTCCCGACCCCTCGGCAGCGCAGCCGCAGGAACCCGTAGGCCAGGATCAGCGACAGGGCGAACGTCCCGACAACACCTACCACCCAGCTAGGCATGCCAGCCCCCTCGCCTCACGCCTGCGCCACCCCAGGCTGCGCCACCACAGGCTGGGGCAACCTCCCCAGGAATATGGTTGCAGGTGATTGGGAATCTATCTAGGCTTTGTCCCCCTCCATGTAGGTCTGGGGTCGTTCGTCGCGTTCCGGGCATGTCACGGTAAAATGGACCCGTCCGAGGTGACGCGGCCCGGCCGCCCGCCCAAACGGGCCGTAACTCTCCGCGACTCACCAAGGTAACGTTTTTATAACAAATACCTCCGGTGGGTTGTTGGACCCTAGCGTCGGCGGAGACTTTAGTCATAGCTATACGTTTAGCTAAGGCTAAGTACACAGCAAGCTACGACGTCCGGGACCAACAGGGTCTGGCACGTACAAGGTGGAGGCACCGATGGGCTTCGGACTAGGCGTTTCGCCCGAGCAGCGGGCCACGGAAGCCCAGATCGACGAGGAGATGCTCACGCTCGTCACGCAGCTGACGAACGAGGTCAACTGGCATATGCGTGAGCGCGGCCTCACCCGCGCCGACCTCGCGGCCCGGATGGGCGTCTCCCCGGGTCGGGTCAGCCAGATCCTCGGCGGCGGGGAGAACCTGACGCTGCGGACGCTGGCCGCGCTATCCACCGCCCTCGACGCGCGCTTCGACCTCGAGCTCAGCAGCTCCAAGGCCGAGGACACGTATGCCGAGGACACGTATAAGGAGGAGGCGGCTCCCGCCTCGAACCACCACTCCTTCCCGCGCGCCAAGCACCACGAGAGCGCCCGCAACGGCGGAGCCCCCCGGCACCGTTGAGTTCGCCCCAGTCATAATCCTTTCCTGGCATAGCCTTTCCTGACGTGAGCCAGGGCACCGTCCGCGCCGACGACGGATCAATCACGGCTGCTACGAGCGCCGGGCACGTGCCGTGGCTGGAGGCCCCCGCCGAGTTCGCCCGGCATGTGCTGGAGTTCCTCGGCGCGGCATAGTTCACCTACGCGAAACGCCGCTGCCATATGGTGCAGCTATGCGGTTGACCGAACACGAGCGGGAACGGCTGCTCATCACCCTCGCGGCGGACGTGGCCGAGCGCCGCCGGGGCCGGGGCCTGAAGCTGAACCACCCCGAGGCGGTCGCCATCCTGACCTCGTTCGTGCTCGAGGGCGCCCGCGACGGGCGGACGGTAGCCGAGCTGATGTCGGCCGGCCGCGAGGTCCTGCGCCGCGACGACGTCCTGCCCGGCGTGCCCGAGATGCTGGACTCCGTCCAGGTCGAGGCGACGTTCCCGGACGGCACCAAGCTGGTCACGTTGCATCACCCCATCCGGTAAAAGGAGCCGCAGGCGTGATCCCAGGCGAGATCCTCACCCCGGACGGGACGGTCGAACTCGGCCCCGGCCGGGCCCGCGTCACCCTGACCGTCGAGAACTCCGGCGACCGGCCGATCCAGGTCGGCTCGCACTACCACTTCGCCGCGGCGAACCCGGCGCTGTCCTTCGACCGCCGCGCGGCCCGCGGCTACCGCCTCGACATCCCGGCCGGCACGTCGGTGCGGTTCGAGCCGGGCGTGTCGCGCGAGGTGTCCCTGGTGGCGCTGGCCGGGGCGCGGGTGGTCCCGGGCCTGCGGGCCGAGTCGGCGGGACCGCTCGATGACTGACATAGCAAGGGCCAGGTACGCGGCCCTGTACGGGCCGACGGCCGGGGACCGGGTGCGGCTGGCCGACACGGACCTGCTGATCGAGGTCACGCAGGACCGGTGCGGCGGTCCCGGGCCGCTGGCCGGCGACGAGGCGATCTTCGGCGGCGGCAAGGTGATCCGCGAGTCGATGGGCCAGTCCGTCGCCACCCGCGCGGACGGCACCCCCGACCTGGTGATCACCGGAGCCGTGGTGCTCGACCACTGGGGGGTGATCAAGGCCGACATCGGCGTGCGCGACGGGCGGATCGTCGCCCTGGGCAAGGCGGGTAACCCCGACATCATGGACGGGGTCACGCCCGGCCTGGTCATCGGCCCGTCGACGGAGGTGATCGCGGGCAACGGCCTGATCCTGACCGCGGGCGGCATCGACAGCCACGTGCACCTGATCGCGCCGCAGCAGATCCCCGTCGCGCTCGCGGCCGGGATGACTACGCTGATCGGCGGCGGCACCGGCCCGGCCGAGGGGACCAAGGCGACCACGGTCACGCCCGGCGCGTTCTGGCTGGAGATGATGCTGGCCGCCACGACCCAGTGGCCGGTCAACATGGTGCTGCTCGGCAAGGGGAACACGGTCAGCGCCGAAGGCCTGTGGGAGCAGCTGCGGGCCGGCGCGTCCGGGTTCAAGCTGCACGAGGACTGGGGCACGACCCCGGCCGCGATCGACGCCTGCCTGACCGTGGCCCAGGCCGCCGGCGTCCAGGTGGCGATCCACACCGATACCCTCAACGAGGCCGGCTACCTGGAGTCGACGCTGGCGGCCATCGGCGGCCGCCCGATCCACACCTACCACACCGAAGGCGCCGGGGGCGGTCACGCCCCGGACATCATCAAGGTCGCCGCGCACCCGAACGTGCTGCCGTCCTCGACCAACCCGACCCGCCCGTACACCCGCAACACCCTCGACGAGCACCTCGACATGCTGATGGTCTGCCATCACCTGAACCCGTCGATCCCGGAGGACCTGGCCTTCGCCTCCTCGCGCATCCGGCCCTCCACCATGGCGGCCGAGGACGTCCTGCACGACCTCGGCGCGATCTCGATGATCGGCTCGGACTCCCAGGCCATGGGCCGGATCGGCGAGACGATCATCAGGACCTGGCAGACGGCGCACGTGATGAAGCAGCGCCGCGGCGCGCTGCCGGGTGACGGCGGGGCTGACAACGGGGCCGACAACATGCGCGCCCGGCGCTACGTCGCCAAGTACACCATCGGGCCGGCCGTGACGCACGGGCTCGACGCCGAGATCGGTTCGGTGGAGCCGGGCAAGCTGGCCGACCTGGTGCTGTGGGAGCCGGCCTTCTTCGGCGTCCGGCCGCACCTGGTGCTGAAGGCCGGCGTGATCGCCTGGGCCGCCATGGGCGACGCCAACGCGTCCATCCCGACCCCGCAGCCACGGCTGCCGCGGCCGATGTTCGGCGCCTTCGGCGCGATGCCCGCGCGGCTGGGCGTGCACTTCGTGTCGCCCGCCGCGCTCGAGGCCGGCCTGGCCGACCGCTGGGAGAGCGAGCGGCGCCTGGTCCCGGTCAGGGACGTGTCGGGCCTGTCCAAGGCCAGCCTGCCGGAGAACGACGCGCTGCCGGCCATCGACGTGGACAGCGAGACGTTCGCGGTGCGCGTCGACGGCGAGCTCATCGAGCCGCAGCCCGCCGCCGAACTGCCCATGGCCCAGCGTTACTTCCTGTTCTGAGCACCGATGAACACCCTCCTGCTGCTCCTGCTCGACTCGCGGGCGCCGGCCGGAGCGCACCACCATTCGGGCGGGATGGAGGCCGCGGTCGGCACCGGCCTGGTCAGTGCCGACCCGGTCCGGGGGCTCGCCGACCTGGAGGACTTCTGCCGGGCCAGGCTCCGGACTTCGGCCCGGGTCTCGGCCGCGTTCGCCGCCGCCGCCGGCCGGCTTCAATCCGATTCGGCCGAACGGGCTGGGTTGCCCGCCCCGGCTCAGCCGCGAGCGGTTTTGGCGGAGAGCATGGCCCAGGAAAAGTGGGCAGAGCTCGACGCCGAGTTCGAGGCGCGGACGCCGTCCGAGGCGACGCGCGCGGCGTCGCGTCAGCTCGGCGGCGGATTGCTGCGGCTGCTCCGTTCGGTCCTGCCGGACGCGGATCTGGTGACGCCGTGGGCGCGGTGCCCGGCGCCTGCCCCGCACCATCCGCTGGTCCTCGGGGCCGGCGTCGCCCTGGCGGGCGGCCCGCCCGGGCTGGCCGCGCAGGCCGCGGCCCTGGCGGCGTGCGCCGGGCCGGCCAGCGCCGCGGTCCGGCTGCTCGGCCTGGACCCGTTCGCCGTCCAGGCCATGCTGGCCCGGCTGGCCCCGGCCATCGACGGGTGCGCTGCGGCTGCCGCGCGGGCCGGGGCGCCATCCTCGCTGCCGGCCAACGGGGCCCCGGCCCTGGACCTGCTCGCCGACTACCATCTCACCGCGGAGGTGCGTCTGTTTGCGTCCTGAACCGCCCAGCCACGGCCAGCACGGTCACGGTCACCACGAGCACCTGGGCGGGCCCGCGGGGGCCCGGGTGCCCAGGATCGGCATCGGCGGGCCGGTCGGCAGCGGCAAGACGGCGCTGGTCGCCGCGCTGTGCCGGGCGCTGTCCGGCGAGCTGACCATCGGCGTGGTCACCAACGACATCTACACCACCGAAGACGCGGACTTCCTGCGCCGGGCGGGGGTGCTGCCGGACGCCCGGATCCGGGCCGTGCAGACCGGCGCCTGCCCGCACACGGCGATCCGCGACGACATAAGCGCGAACCTCGACGCCGTCGAGAAACTCGAGGCCGATCACCCCGGCCTGGAGCTGATCCTGGTCGAGAGCGGCGGCGACAACCTGACCGCCACGTTCTCCTACGGCCTGGTGCACCGCCAGATCTTCGTCATCGACGTGGCCGGCGGAGACAAGGTCCCGCGCAAGGGCGGCCCCGGCGTCACCCGCTCGGACCTGCTCGTCATCAACAAGACCGACCTTGCCGCGCTGGTCGGCGCGGACCTGTCGGTGATGGCGCGCGACGCGGCCGCGGTCCGCGGCGACCGGCCCACGGTGTTCACGTCGCTGGTCGCCGACCCTGCGGCGACCGAGGTGGCGGCCTGGGTGCGGGCGGTCCGCTCCGCCCTCGCGCCAGCCCCACCGTGAGCGCCAGCCCCACCGTGAGCGCCAGCGAACGGACTCGGTGGGCCCTTGGGTACCTTCTTAGGTACCCGGTGGGCCACCGACTCCCGTGGACCGGCCCGTGATCGCGCGGACGACCGCGGTCATCGAGGCTGGCGGCGTCCTGGGCGAGCTGGCCTGCGCGCCGCCGCTGACGCTGCGGCAGGTGCGCGGCGCCGAGCGTTGCGGGCAGGGCCGATGCGAGCTGCGCCTGGTCGGTACCGCGGCCGGCCCGCTGGCCGGTGACGACCTGTCGATCTGCCTGACGTTGCGGGCCGGCGCCCGCGCCACGCTCCGCGCCGCCGGGGCCAGCCTGGCTCAGGGCCGGGACGCGGGGGTTGCGGGGACGCTGTCGATCCGCGCGGACCTGGCCGAACGAGCCGACCTGGTCGCCGACCCGGGCGCGCTGATCGTCTGCCGGGGCAGCCGGGTGGATGTCCGCCTCGAGCTGGCGCTGGGCGCGGGCGCGAGGGTCGACTGGCGCGAGCTGATCGTGCTCGGCCGTACCGGGGAACCGCCCGGGCACGCCACCATGCGCTGGGACGTGACCCGGCTCGGCCGTCCCGTGCTGCGCCAGTTCGTCGACCTGGACGGGACCGGGCTGACCGCGGGCCGCCGGGTGCTCGCCTGCGCCCTGATCAGCGACCCGGCCCGCGCGACCCGGACCGTGGTCGCCTCGCCGCTAGCGGTCGCCCAGCGGGTAAACGACCACACTCTGCTGGTCAGCGTGCTTGATAACGACGCCGCCCGCGCGACCCGCGAGCTCGGCGACCTGTGCGCCCGGGCCCGCGGCTGACCGCTGGACGCCACCCGGGGAAAACCGTTCGGCGGTGAGCCCGCGGCTGGCCTACGGTGGTGACCGTGCTGGACCGGGGACAGCTAGACGAGTTCGCCGAACGGGGCTTCCTGGTGCTGCCGCGAGCGGTGCCGCCGGACGTGGTGGCGGCCGCGGCGGAGGCCATCGATGAGCTGATCGAGCGCGACCCACCCGGTCCGCAGGTGTGGGGACCCTACAACTATTTCCCCGCCGCCGCCCAGGCCCCGGCCCTGGCGGCGCTGCTGACCGGCAGCCCGGCCTTCGGGCTGGCCGAGTCGCTGACCGGGCCGGGGACGCTGGACGTGCCCTGGCAGGTGCAGGTGGCGCTGAACATCCCGCCGTTCCCGCACCGGCCCGGCATGCACCACCTCGACGGCGCGCCGGGTGAACCGGACGGCAGGCCCGGGACGTTCACCATGCTGGCCGGGGTGCTGATGTCCGACCAGCGCGGCCGCGACGCGGGGAACCTGTGGGTGTGGCCGGGCACCCACCTGACCCACGCGGAGTACTTCCGCGCGCACGGGCCCGAGGCGTTCCTCGCCGCGGGCGGCTACCCGCCGATCCGGCTGCCCGAGCCCGAGCAGGTGACCGGCGAGGCGGGGGACCTGCTGCTCGCGCACCACCTGCTCGGCCACAACATCGGCGGCAATACCTCGCGGGCGGTGCGGCGGGCCGTCTACTTCCGGATCAGGCGGGCCGGCCACGACCCTCGGTGGCGCGAGTTCCTCCAGGATCCCTGGCTCGACTACGACGCCGTCCGCCAGAGACCCGGCTGAAGCCGGAAGTAACGGGGAATACAACACCCGGCTGGTAACCTTGGGACTCAAGGCGGCGATCTTCGCCGCCGCTCCCGCGGGCGAGCAGCCCGCCGGTCGCTTGTGCGAGCAGTTCGGCTAGACCAGCCGTTCGCCGTTGCCGTTGACGTCTGTCGAGCATGCGACCCCCGAACTACCGATGGAGTTTTCTGCATGCCCCACAGTTCCAGGCGTCCGCGCGCGTCTTCCGACCGCTACGGCCGAGGCGGCGAGCGCACCACCAGGCGCCGCGGTCCGGCCCCGGCCAGGACCCGGCCGCCGCGGGCCGAACCGCATTCCGAACTTGATCTCGCCCTGGACGCCGCCGCCGCGACACCGCAGCCGACGGCGGCCACGTTCGCCGAGCTCGGCCTGGACGACCGGCTGGTCCGGGTGCTCGCCGCGCGCGACATCCGCGAGCCGTTCGCGATCCAGGCCCGGGCACTGCCCGACGCGCTGGCCGGCCGCGACGTGCTCGGCCGGGCCCAGACCGGGTCGGGCAAGACGCTGGCCTTCGGCCTGCCGATGCTGACCCGGCTCGCGGCCAGCACGGAGCAGCGGCGCGAGAAGGCGCCGCGCGGCCTGATCCTCGTCCCGACCCGCGAACTCGCCCAGCAGGTCGCCGACGCGCTCGCGCCGCTGGGCCGCAGCATCGGCGTGAGCATCACCACGGTCTACGGCGGCGTGTCGATCGGCAGGCAGATCACCGCCGTGCGCCACACCGACATCGTGGTGGCGACCCCCGGCCGGCTCATCGACCTGCTCGAGCGGCACGCCTGCACGCTCTCCGACATCCTCATCACCGTGCTCGACGAGGCGGACCACATGGCCGACCTGGGCTTCATGCCCGCGGTCACCCGCATCCTGGACGAGACGCCCGCAGGCGGCCAGCGGATGTTCTTCTCCGCCACCCTGGACCGCGGCGTCGGCCAGCTGGTGACCACCTACATCAGGAACCCCGCGCTGCACGCGGTGACGTCCTCGACGGACTCCGGACCCGCCGAGCACCGGGTGCTGGTCCTGTCCGCACAGGACAAGGTACCGGTCGCGGCCGAGATCGCCGGCCGGCCGGGACGGACGCTCTTCTTCGTCCGCACCAAGCACGGCGCGGAGCGGCTGGCCAAGCAGTTGTCCCGGGCCGGAGTGGAGGCTGCGGCCATCCACGGCGACCGCAACCAGAACCAGCGGCAGCGGGCCCTGGACGCGTTCACCGCCGGGCACCCCCGGGTGCTGGTCGCCACCGACGTCGCGGCCCGCGGCATTCACGTGGACGACGTCGACCTGGTCGTGCAGTTCGACCCGCCGAACGACCACAAGGATTACCTGCACCGCTCGGGCCGCACGGCCCGGGCCGGGGCCACCGGCATGGTCGTCGCGCTTGTCGAGCACGGCCAAGTGCGTGAGCTGCAGCGGCTGCACGACGCGGCGGGCGTCACCGCGGCCAGCGACGAGGTCGCGACCGGACACCACGTGGTCCGGCAGATCGCCACGTCGGGTACGCCGGTTCCCCCGGCTAGGAGCAGGCCCGCCCCGGATCGCCACTCCAGCCCCAGCCCCAGTCGCAACCGCAGCCGCCGCCCGGCAGCCGTCATCCGCGACGGGTTCGCACGCGACACCGCGCAGCCTGCCCGCAGGCCGCAGCGGGCTCATCGACCGCGGAACGCCAAGCGGGCCGCCTGAGCCGTTAGGGCTCGGCCAGGCCGAGATCCGCGCACAGCCTGGTCACGGCGCGCTCGATCTGGTTACGCAGGTCCTGGTCGCCGGGATCGAGGTTGCGCCCGGACACCAGGGCCCACCGCAGCTCACCGGTCCCGGGACAGCGCCGGACCTCGACGGCAACGCGCTGCCGGCCGTCGAGGATCACGTGCTGGCAGCTCAGCCTGGTGTGCGTGATCCGCTCCTCGGCCAGCTCAGGCCAGGTCCCGCGGTGCCGCAACGGCACGATCGTGCGCGGCGGCGCGGCCCCGGTCAGGCCGGTGATGACCAGGCGGCCGGGTGCGGCCTCCCAGCTCGCCGAGCTGATCTGCTCCCAGCCGAGCCGCGACCAGCCATCGCGCCCGGTCCGGTGGTGCAGCGCCCGGTCCGTGGCGACCAGCGCGTAGCCGCCATCCGGGTCACGGCCCACCATCAGGGTCCGCTCACCGGGGGCGAAGGCCAGCTGCGCGCGTAGCGTCGCGGGCAGGGCGCGCCCGCGGGCCAGGCGCAGCCACCACGCCACGAGCTGCCGGGGAAGCCGGGCGGTGAAACGGGACCGCCACCGGCGCAGGTCAATGGCGCCGGTGCCGACCGCCTGCCGTGGTGCTCTCGCTGATATTGCCATGGCAAGCCCCTTCCCGGAGGACCGGCCGGCGCCGGGCGGTCACGCCCGCGGCGCGATCGGTCACGGCCTCAGCTTCCGGCGCCGGGCGCGGGATCGCCTCCCCCGGCCGGGGGAACAGGCAGGGTAGGACACCGCTTCCGCGCCAGGTTTTCCCGCAGCCGGGAACACACCGCAGGTACGTGCACGAAGAGCACGGCCAGGGCCGGCCGGGCCAGCCGACCCGCGCCCGCGAGGACCAAGGCGTGACGTCAGGCGATGACGACCTGGAAGGTCGCCAGGGTGGGGTCCTCCGCATAGGCGATCCGGCCGCCGTCGGCCGCCACCTCGCGCAGCGCCGCTAGCGCCTCGGCGGTGATGAGCTCGCCCGGCGCCAGCACCGGCACGCCGGGCGGGTAGGGAGCGACGAGTTCGGCGCTGATCCGGCCGACGGCGGCGTCGGCCGCGACGGTCTCGTTCGGCGCGAAAAACGCCTCCCGGGGCGCCAGCACCGTCTGCGGCCGTACCGTCCACGCGGCGGTCGCGGCCGGGCGGCGCGGCTGGCCGCGGTGCCGCTCGATCGCGGCGATCAACTCCTCGGTGAACGCCGCGATGCGCTCCTCGTCGTCGGCCATCGTCACGATGGGCACGACGGTGTCCCGGTCGCCCATCTCCACCGGCATGCCCGCGGCGATCAGGTCGGCCTCCACCAGCCCGCCGTGCGCTCCGGCCCCGGCCAGCAGCACGACCAGCTTGGCCGGGTCCACGCCGGGCCCGTCGAGCACATCGACGCCGGGTACCTCGCGCAGGCGCTTGCGGGCGGCGGCCACGCCGCGCAGCAGCCGGGCGCACAGCCGCTCTCCGTCCCGCGCCAGCAGCGCCCGGGCGGCGTCGATGCTCGCCATGATCGACCCGGCCGGGCTGGTGGTGTGGGTGGCGTCGAACGCCCGGTTCAGCCGGGCCACGTCCAGCCGCTCGGTCCTGGCCAGCACCAGCGCGCCCTGAGTGTAGGCGGGCAGCGTCTTGTGCGCGCTCGTCACCATCGCGTCGGCCCCCGCGGCGATCGCGTGCGCCGGAAGGTCCGGATGGAAGCCGAGGTAGGCCGCCCAGGCCGCGTCGACGATCAGCGGCACGCCGGCCTCGTGCGCGGCCCGGGCGTGACCGGCCAGGTCGCCGGTGGTGCCGACGTAGGACGGATCGCCGAGGATCACGCCGCAGGCGCCGGGATGCGCCGCCAGCGCGTCCTTGACGGTCTGCACCGCGACCGCGGCCGGCAGGCCCCGGTCGATCTCCGGCCGCACCCAGACCGGCCGCAGGCCCGCCATCACCAGGCCGAGCAGCAGCGACCGGTGCAGGGTGCGGGTGATGATCACCTCCTGGCCCGGCTGGCCGATGGCCAGGCAGAACGCCTGATTGCCGTGGGTCGATCCGGCCACAGAGAACCGGCACCAGTCGGCGCCCCACAGCGCGGCCGCGCGCGCCTCGGCGTCGGCCCGCAGCCGGTCGGCGTGCTTGATGGCGTCGAGCGCGCCGTAGAGCGGCGCGTCACCCGCCACCACCGCGCCCACCAGGTCCTGGCGCTGCTTGTGGCCCGGCGTGGTCATCGGCGCCAGCCGCCCCGCCTGGGCCAGCCGCATCCAGTCCAGCCAGGCGGCCAGCAGAGGGGCGTCCGCCGCCAGGCCGAGCGGATCGCGGGAGTCAGGATTAGATGTGATCATCGGTCTAGTCTCCGGCAGGACGGGAACCGTGCAGCAGCAGGTCGCCACCGGACCGGCACCGGTATGACCGGCACCGGTATGACAGGCGGGAACCGCACGATCATGGCCTACGCCGCCGTGGCGTACGCAGTCTTGGCCGCCGCCTACACGCGCCGAGTGCCCGCGATCATCCCCGGCCGGGCGAGACCGGCCGGGGGATGACACGCACCAGGGCCGTTCGGACGAAAAATCAGGGCCGCCGGTCGGCTGGCCGACCGTACCGCGGGTCCGGCCGGGTCATCTCTTCCGCCGCCGCCAGAGGACCGCCGAACCGACGACCAGGACGCCCGCTGCCACCGCAAGCGGCCAGCGGCGCCGTACGGCCTGGCTCCGCTTCACCCGGCCGGACACGTCAGCGGTCCTGTCCTTCACGCGCCCCGACACCTCGGCGGCCTTAGCCCGGGCCCTGGCCTTGACGTCGGCCTTGGCGGCCAGTTCATCCACGGTCTCGCCGAGACGCTCTCGGGTCCGTTCGATCTCCTGCTGAATGTCCGGTGCGGTCATCGGTGCGCCCTTTCGTTGATTTCCCCCATATCGGCCTTGACGCCGGCGACGGCTTGCTCGGGCACCGGGGGAGATGATCGCGCACGCTAGCAGGCAGCGCACGCCGTAGACAGCCACCACGCCGCTGCCCCCGAACATCCCGGCCCCGGTGCTGGAACGGCGCATGGGAGCTGCCCTTCATTTCCGGCCGAGCCCGGTGCGCTACCCGCGCTTGAGCGGGTCTAACGCGGGGTACGGAAATGGGTAGTCATAGCCAGCGCCGCCGCGCGGTACCGAGTGTTTTCGCCCCTCGGGGAACCTGTACCATTGCGGATGAAGGCGTCATACTTGACACTACGTAGTCCCTACGTGGAGGTCGCACCTCTTGGCGAGCAAGGCCCACCGCGTCACGAAGGGCCTCGTCGGGGGTTGCGCACTACTCCTCGGGGTCACGCTATCGGGATGTGCAGCTCCGCAGTACACCTATGTGGCCAACTCCGGTGAGAGCACGTACTTCAAGGTCCCGTACGGCTGGCACAAGATCAGCAACGCCTCGCTCTCCTCCGAGCTGCAGGCGGAGACCGGCAGCTCGGGTGGCGGGTGGACGGTCGCGTACGAGGCCGGCGGCAAGCCCAGGGCGGGCGACTTCCTGTCCTTCGGCACCTCGCAGCCGTTCGTGTTCGCCGAGGTCGGCCAGCTCAACTCCACCGCGAGCAGCGAGCTGTCCTACGACACGTTGCGTGACTTCTTCCTGCCGGTCACCTCGACCGCGAGGCAGAACGCGGCCGCGCAGGGGTTCCCGCTCACCGGCTTCAAGCAGATCCGCGATCAGGTGCTCACGCCCGGCCAGGGCGTGCACGGGGTCCGGGAA
>JBKQQQ010000562.1:0-4654 GCA_052144275.1 Streptosporangiaceae bacterium | reverse complement strand
GCTGAGCTCAGCCGAGCTCGGCGGCGAATGCCGCCAGGTCGAGCAGGTGAAACAGGGTGTCGCACCACCGCTCCCCCGCGGGCCGGTCATCGAAATGCCCGAGGCATTCGTTCGCCGCGTCCAGGATCGCCCGCAGCACCGCGCCGTCAGGACCCTGAGGTTCCCGGAAGCTCGTGACGCTCCGCGGGTCCTGGCCGCCCTGCACGCACTGGGATCCGACGCCGTCCGGCACATCTGGCGCCGGATGACTGGGCTCCCCTTCCAGGATCGCCGCCGCCTTCTGCGCCATGGCCAATCCGAGTGTCCCTGCTAGCAGCACCCTCTGCATCATCAGGACGCCATTGTGGTCTTTCATTCCGCTTGCCTCCATCATCCACTGTGGCTGTCCCGCCTTCGGATCCATGATGCAGACAGGCAGTGACATTCTGGCCCGGCGCCCCGGAAGATCGGCGGCGCGACGCGGCCCGGACATAGCTAGCGCAGCCGCATGGGTGACTTCCGCACCAAGGACACCAGCCATATCGCTGGCGTACCGCGCCGAAACGGCGCATTCATTATCGTGTGTATTTACCCCCCGGATCGTGGGGGTAAATACACACGATAATTGGCTGGCCGGCTTTGCCGTCCGAATTGCCAGGAATGCGCGTTTGGTGCCTTGCCTGGCTCGCGAACCGAATCCGTGCGGAACAGCTAGTCGTCCGAGGGGCGGCAGGCGGACCAGATCGCCTCGGCGTTGTGCAGCTTGACGCGCTCGCCCCGGCCAAGCGCCTTGGCCAGGTCGGCTTCCGCGGTCTCGATGCGCAGCCATTCGGCGTAGGAGACAGGCATGATTCCGCGCCCGGCGAGCACGCCGGCCAGCGGCCACTCCTCCGCGGCCCGAGCAGGATCGGCGGGCTGGATGAGGGTATCGGCGGCTGGGGCGGGACGGTCGGGATAGCGGAGCAGGCCGGCCCGCGGCAGTTGGACGTCGCCCGCGCCGGGGCCGCCGGCCAGGTCCTCGAACAGGCAGCGGACGGTCTCGGCGGCATCGGACTTGTTGGTGCCGATCACGCCGGTGGGGCCGCGCTTGAGCCAGCCGGCCACGTACTCGCCGGGCAACGGCGAGCCGTCCTCGCCGAGGACACGGCCGAGGGCGTTCGGGACCACCGAAGCACGCGGGTCGAACGGCACGCCCGGCAGCGGCACGCTCTGGTACCCCACCGAACGCAGCACCATCTGCGCGCTGAGCGTCTCGAACTCGCCGGTGCCGCCGAAGGCCCCGTCAGCGGCAATCGCGGTTCGCTCGAGCGTGATACCACTGACCCGTTCGGTCCCGAGGATTTCTACCGGCCTCAGCCAGAACCGGACGATCAGCCGTCGCGCGTGCCCGGAATCAGCGGGCTCGGCGGTCCCGCCCTGTGCCCACTTCGAGATCGCCACCAGGTTGCCGCGCACCCGGCGGTCGGATTCGACCAGCCCGGCACCATGGCCGGCCAGGTCGAACGCGTTCAGGTCGGCCTCGTGGGCGTGCACTACCACCTCGACGCCAGGCAGTTCACCCAGCTCACGAAGCTCCTTGGTGGTGAACTTGGCGTGCGCGGGACCGCGCCGGCCGATCATGTGGACCTCGCGGACCTTGCTCGCGTACAGGGCGTCGAGGACGGGCTGCGGGACATCGGTGGCGTGCAGTTCGGCAGGGTCCCGGGCCAGGATCCTGGCCACGTCGACCGCGACGTTGCCCACGCCGATCACCGCGACCGACTCGGCGTCCAGGGTGAACGCGCTGGAATCCATGTCCGGATGGCCGCAGTACCAGTTCACGAAGTCGGTGGCGGCGTAGCTACCCGGCAGGTCCTCGCCCGGGATGCCGAGCCGCCGGTCCCGCATCGCCCCGGTCGCGTAGATCACCGCGTCGTACGCCGACAGCAGGTCGTCGCGGGTGACGTCCTCGCCGAGGTGAACCCCGCCGACGAACCGGACGTCGGGGCTTTCCAGCACCTTACGCAGGTACTGCGCGATCGACTTGATGGACTTGTGATCGGGCGCGACGCCGTATCGGACCAGGCCGTACGGCGTAGGCAGGCGGTCGATCACGTCCACCCGGAGCGGGACGGGCACCGGCAGCGCCGCCGCCTGCTTGACCAGCGCCTCAGCGGCGTAAAGCCCGGCAGGACCCGAACCGACCACGGCAACGTTCAGCATGAATGCTTACGCTACTCGACCGGCCGCCGTTCCGGCGCGGCCTCAGCGGTGTCGCGTACGTCACCAGATGACCGGCGCGCGACCGCCTCAGTGATCTGCCTGGCCAGGTGCTGAGGTGTCAGGCCCGCCTCGTCGAGCACCTCGTCGCGGGTTCCGTGCGAGAGGAACTCCTGCGGCAGCCCGAACGTCTTGACCGGCATGTCCACGTCGTGATCGCGCAGCAGCCTGGCCACCGCGTCGCCGAACCCGCCGACCCGCCCGTTGTCCTCGACCACGGCCACCAGCCGGTGCTGCCGCGCGGCGCCCACCAGCGCCTCGTCCACCGGCTTGGTCCACCGCGGGTCCACCACGGTGACGCCGATCCCGTGGCCGGCCAGCCGGTCCGCGACCTCGAGGCCGGTCAGCGCCATCGGGCCCGCGCCGACGAGCAGGACGTCGGCGGCCAGGCCAGCCGAAGGCGACCGCAGCACGTCCATGCCGCCCAGCTTCGAGGTGGCCTCGACCTCGCCGCCCACCTTGCCCTTGGGGAACCGGACCACGGTCGGCCCGTCGGACACCTCGACCGCCTCGTTCAGCAGTTCGGCCACGCGCTTGGCGTCCCGCGGCGCCGCGATCTTCATGCCCGGGACGACCTGCATGATCGACCCGTCCCACATGCCGTGATGGCTGGCGCCGTCCGGCCCGGTCACCCCGGCCCGGTCGAGCACGATCGTCACGGGGAGCCTGTGCAGCGCCACGTCCATCAGCGTCTGGTCGAAGGCCCGGTTCAGGAACGTCGAGTAAATGGCCACCACCGGGTGCATGCCGCCCATGGCCAGGCCCGCGGCGCTGGTCATCGCGTGCTGCTCGGCGATACCCACGTCGTAGACCCGGTCCGGGTAGGCCGCCGCGAACTGCGCCAGTCCCGTCGGGTACAGCATGGCCGCGGTGATCGCCACGACATCGGGGCGCCGCGCGCCGATGCTCACCATCTCGTCGCCGAACACCCGGCTCCACGTCCCGGGCAGCGCTCCGGCCGCGGGTACCTGGTGCAGGCAGTCGACGGTGTTCTGTTCGGCCTCCGGGTAGCCGAGCCCCTTCCTGGTGATCACGTGCAGCAGCACCGGCCCGCCGAAATCCCGGGCTCGCCGCAGCGCGGCCTCCACCAGACGCTCGTCATGTCCGTCGATGGGGCCGACGTATTTAAGGCCCAGGTCCTCGAACATCACCTGCGGCTGCAGGACGTCCTTGATCCCCTTCTTGATGCCGTGCAGCGTCCCGTACAGCGGCCCGCCGACCAGCGGCGCCCGGGACAGCGTGGTCTTGATGTACTCGAGCACGTTCTCGTACCGCTGGCTGACCCGGATCGCGGCCAGGTGCTCGGCCAGGCCGCCGATCGTCGGCTGATACGACCAGCCGTTGTCGTTGACGATCATGACCAGCCGCGAGTCCTTGGCGGCGGCGATGTTGTTCAGCGCCTCCCAGGCCATCCCGCCGGTGAGCGCCCCGTCGCCGATGACGGCGACCACGGTCCGGTCCGGCTCGCCGCGCAGCTTGTACGCCTTGGCCAGCCCGTCGGCATAGGACAGGCTGGTAGAGGCGTGCGAGTTCTCCACCAGGTCATGCTCGGACTCGGCCCGGCTCGGGTAACCGGTCAGCCCGCCGCGCTGCCGCAGTGTGCCGAACTGCGCGACACGTCCGGTCAGCAGCTTGTGCACGTAGGCCTGGTGCCCGGTATCGAAGACGATGCGGTCCTTCGGCGAGTCGAAGACCCGGTGGATCGCGATGGTGAGCTCGACCACGCCGAGGTTCGGGCCGAGGTGGCCGCTGGTCCGGGTGGTCGTCTCGATCAGCAGGTCACGGATCTCCCCGGCCAGGCGGGTCAGCTGATCCTGGCTGAGTCCCTTCAGGTCCTCGGGGCCGTTAATGCACTCCAGCAGGGTCACGGCGTGCTCCTCATGTGCTGCGCGGGCCTGATGGGGAACTTCGGTCGAGCAGAGGCTGAACGAGCCGAGTCTACGAGGTCGGGCGTCATATATCTCGTCAGGCCTGTGCGGTCCCCGACATGCGTGTCGGTTTAGCCGCGATCGCCGAGCCGGTCAGGGGTCGCGCGACCGCCCGCTGCGGGCTGCCCGGTGACGGCGGGCAGCACCAGCGGACGCCCGGCCAGGACGCCTACCACGAGCTCGACGGCGGCCAGCGCGAGCAGCAAGACGACCGGGATGTCCCAGCTGCCGGTGGCCGAGTGCAGCAGCCCGACCATCAGGGGGCCGACGCTGGCGACCAGGTAGCCGACCGACTGCGCGAACGCGGACAACGAGGCGGCGGCGCCCGCGTCGGGGGCCCGCGCCATCATGAAGAAGATGGCCAGGCCGAGGCAGGAGCCCTGGCTGACGCCGAGGACCAGGACCCAGAACGGCGCCGTGCCCAGCGGCCCCCACAGCGATCCGGCCAGGCCGACGGCGGTCCCGATCAGGCTGGGCACGACCAGGGC
>JBKQQQ010000561.1:0-8953 GCA_052144275.1 Streptosporangiaceae bacterium | reverse complement strand
GGGGGCCGCCGCAGCACTGGGTGGCCTGCCCGGCCGGGGCGGCGTCCAGCTCGCTCTGGACTGCGTCCCAGCGCTGCTCGTCGTCTTCGCCCCAGAAGGTGGGGCTGTCCTGCAGGACGGTGTAGATCTCCCACCGCTCGCTGCCGGGGGCCCCGGTGACCCAGAACTTGTCCTGCCGGGCGTAGCAGCAGGTCGTGCCCCGCTCCTCGACCGCGGCCAGGCCCGCTTCGGCGAGCCGGGCCTGCTCGGCCTCGACGGCGGCGGTGGTGTCGACTTCCACGCCGAGGTGGTTCAGGGTGCCGCCCTGGCCGGGGTTCTCCAGCAGGACGAGCTTGAGCGGCGGCTCGGTGATGGCGAAGTTCGCGTAGCCGGGCCTGCGCTTGGCGGGCTCGGTACCGAACAGCCTGGCGTAGAAGCTGACGGCCTCGTCGATGTCGTTGACGTTCAGCGCGAGCTGCACCCGGGACATGGCGACCTCCAAATGACATTGATGTCTGTCTATTTCTTGTCTGCGAGCGAGCTTGCCACAAGACATCGACCTATGTCAATATAGATACGTGTCTAATTTCCTGACGGTGATTAGCCCGGCGGAGTCGGCGGCCTGCTGCGCGCCGCTGACCGCCCAGCCGCTGACGATGGAGCAGGCCGGGCAGGTCGCGCCGCTGCTGAAAGCGCTGGCCGATCCGGTCCGGCTGCGGCTGATGTCGCTGGTCGCCTCGCACGAGGGCGGCGAGGCGTGCGTGTGCGACCTGAACGACGCGTTCGAGTTGTCCCAGCCGACCATCAGCCACCACATGAAGGTGCTGCACGAGGCTGGCCTGGTCGACCGGGACAAGCGCGGCGTGTGGGTGTACTACCGGGCCCGGCCGCAGGCCATGGCCGCTATCGGCGCCCTGATCGGCTGCTGCCCGCCGCGCTAGCCGCCCGGCCAGGCTTCCCTTCCGCCCATCTATCGTTTATCGTCGATTAACGATGAATGATGCGCAGCCGCTGGATCGCCAGGCCGCCGAGACCTACGCGGCCTGGTTCAAGGCCCTGGCCGACGGCACCCGGGTCCAGGTGGTATCCCTGCTGGCGCGCAGCGGCAGGCCGCTGACGGTCAGGGAGATCGCGGCGGCCGTGCCGGTCGGGCAGTCCACCGTGTCCGAGCACCTGCGGCAGCTCGCCGCGGTCGGGTTCGTGCTCGCCGAGGAGCGGGGCACGTCCCGCCTGTACCGGATCAACAGCAACTGCGTGGACTGCTTTCCCACCGCCGCGGACCTGGTGATGGGCAAACCCTCACCCGTCCCGCCCGCGGCCGCCGACGGCACTCCCGGAGGATGACCATGGCACCAGCCCGCCAGCCCGCCGACCGTGACCAGATCCGGGAGGCGGTCAGATCCCGGTACGGCAGCCTCGCCCTGGCCGCGCAGGCGGGCGAGACGGTCACCGACTGCGACCCGGGCGCGTTCGTGGCGGGCTGCTTCGGCGCCGCCGGGTACCCGGACGCCCGCGGCCTGCCCGACGGCGCGGTGCGGGCCAGCCTCGGCTGCGGCAACCCCGTCGCGGTGGCGGACCTGTATCCCGGGGAGACCGTGCTGGACCTCGGCTCGGGCGGCGGCATCGACGTGCTGCTGTCGGCTCGCCGGGTCGGCCCGGCCGGCCAGGTGTACGGCCTGGACATGACCAGCGAGATGCTGGACCTGGCCCGGGCCAACGCGCGCCAGGCCGGCGCGCAGAACGCGGAGTTCCTCCGCGGCCAGATCGAGGCGATCCCGCTGCCGGACGGCTCGGTGGACGTGATCATCTCGAACTGCGTGATCAACCTGTCGACCGACCGGCCCGCCGTGTTCACTGGGTGCTTCCGTGTCCTGCGGCCCGGCGGCCGCCTGGGTATCTCCGACATCCTCGCCGATGACGACCTCACCCCGGCCCAGCGGATCCAGCGCGGCGGCCAGGCCGGCTGCATCGCCGGGGCGCCCTCCTTCGCCGAGTACCGTGACGGCCTGACCCGGGCCGGGTTCACTGGCATCAGCATCACCGCGACCCATCAGGTCGGGGACGGCGTGCACGCCGCGATCATCCGCGCGGCCCGGCCGTAACCCATGCCATCCCGGGGTGCGGGCATGTGCGTCGAGCCGATGACGGCCGCGCACGCCGCCACGCTCGCGATCTACCAGGGCGGGATCGATGAGGGCAATGCCACCTTCGAGACCTGCGCGCCCGGCTGGCCGACGTTCACCGCAGCCCGGCTGCCCGGCCACCGGTTCGTCGCGACGCGGCGGGACAGGTCACCGGCTGGGTGGCCGCCTCGGCCATATCCGGCCGCTGCGTCTACGCCGGAGTCGTCGAGCACTCGGTCTACGTGGACCGCGCCGCCAGCGGCAGGGGCATCGGGCACCTGCCGCTCGGCGCCTTGATCGCTTCTACCGAGGCCGCTGGCATCTGGACCATCCAATCCGGCACCATGCCATGCTCTGCACGTCGGTTCGTGATCGAAGCTACATTCGCTCTCTTAGTCACCATATGCGCTGGATGACCTTCAAGACGCGTTTCCGGAGGATCATGTAACCGGGATCTTGACCGGCCGTCCGAGGGCATGACAGCACCATCGGCACTAGCCGCAGGGTACGCTGCTGACCCTCGATTTGACCTGGCCGGGCTCTGGTGTCCTACTATCATCGCCGCGTGTCTGACTCGCCTACAGGACCAGATTTAGGCCCAGGTCCCGCCGAAGACGGACTCCCCGCGTTCGACGAGACTTACGAACGTATATTCGAGTCCCCTGGTAACAAACCGCTCGACATCCGGGCTGGCGTCGTCTCGGTTCGTGATCCCTGGCGCGCCGAGGCGCTCCGACGCCAGCAGGCCGGGGCCCTGTCCGAGGTTCTCGCCCGGGCTCGCCAGCACCGGCGCGAGGTCGAGGCTGGGCACCCGGTGCCCTGGCCAGAAGGCGTCGCCACCCCACTGTGGACGGTGCCAGAATGCGGGGGCCTTGGCAGGGTGGTCGTCGCACCCGTAAGGCCGCTGACTGTCCCTGCGCGCCAGGACCAGCCGCGCAGTCCGAGTCCGCTTTGCTGCTCGCTGTCGCGCGTTCAGCATGCATGCCTCAGTGTCGCGGCGGCAGCGTCGCGATCCGCTCCCCGCACCGGCCCGGGTCATAGCCGGGCAGGCTTGCCAGCTGATCGAGCAGCCACACTGAGGAGAGGACTTTCAGGAGCCCCTGCACTTCGCGGCTGCTGACTTGTCCCGCCGGGATGACCAGGTCGAACCGTTCGGCGGCCAGCGGGATGAAGATCAGATCATAGGCGAGGGCTGCTGGCTCGCTCGCGATCCCCGCATCGGCCAGTCCGGCCGCGATAGCCGCGGCCACCTGCAGGTGCCCGTCCGCGTGGGTGTCGTAGCCGGGTAGCTGGCCGGTTTCGATCCCGGCGTCGGCTAGCTTGCGGTCGAGCAGGCTGCGCGCCTCGGCGCCTGGTTCGCGGTTCACCAGCCGCAGGCCGCTCCCGGCCACGTCCTGTACGCCAGAGATCCCGTCGGCCAGTTCTGGCCGCAGCACCAGCCCTTCCTGCCAGGAGCAGAACCCGATCACCTCGCCGCCCTCGGGCAGCAGGTCGGCGGCTGGGGTGATGTTGTATTCGCTGTCCAGCCCGCGCAGGTGCGTCCCGGCCACATGAACGAGCCCGGCGGCGGCCAGCCTGAGGGCCTCCCGGCTCGGGCACGGCCACCAGCTGAACGCGACCGGCGGATCAAGCAGCCCGAGCGGGGCCTCCAGCAGCGGCAGCGCCGGGTCACAGCCCGCGGCTATCAGGGTGGGCCGCGGTACCCCGACGGGCCGGACGTTCCTGCTCGTCCGCCCCCGGTCGCGGTCAGTCCCGGTGACCAGCCCGCCAGCGGGGAGGAATCCGGCCCGGCTCACCGTCGCACCCCGCAGCGGAAGCGCGACATATCCGTCCCCCACAGGTGCGAGCGTGACCCGGGCACCCTTGCCGCCCAGCGGCGCGACCGGCGCCGCCGCGACCGGCATCACGGGATTATCCGGTCCGAACAATTCCTCCACGGTCAGGCCCAGCGCGCGGGCCAGCGCCATGGCGACCCGCAACGACGGGTCGGAGATGCCAGACTCGACCGCCGAGACTGCCTGTCGGGACACCCCGGCCATGCTGGCCACCTGCTGCTGGGAGAACCCGCGCGCCTGCCGGGCCAGCCGCAGCCGGGCACCGCTCGCGGCTCCGTGTCCCTCGCTCACGGCGCTCCTCCCCGGCCACTACTCCCGATAACCACAGTGCCCTGGCCTAAGTAATGTAGCCCGGCGGCCTGGCCGCCGCTGGGCCAGCGCCGTAGACGGGCGTACCTCATCCCCGGCTGGGCCTGCGGCTGCGGGGATCTGCGCCGCTGGTCAGCCGAGCAGCTGCACGGCGCCGGCCCGGGACAGGTCATAGCCGCCGAGCGAGGTCACCGAGGACTGCACCTGCGGGTCGCGTAGCGCGGTGATCAGCGGCCCGGCTGCGGGCAGGGCATCGCCGCTGAGCACGATGTCGAAGTCTTCCCAGGTGACCGGGACGAAGCCGAGATCCAGCGCGGTGGCGGCGGCGCGCACGCCCAGCCCGGCGTCAGCCTGGCCCGCGGCGATGGTCATGGCGACTTCCAGGTGGGAGACCGCGTCCGGTCCGGTGACGGAGGCGGGCGGGATCCCGGCGTCGGCCAGCAGCCGGTCCAGCAGCACACGTGTCCCGGTGCCGAACGGGCGGCGGGCAATCCGCAGGCCCCGCAGGCCGGCCGGGCCGCTGACGCGGCCGGGGTTGCCCTGCGGTACCAGCAGGCCCTGCTCGCGGCGCCACAGGTGGATGATCGCGGGCTGCCGGCCACAAAGCAGGGAACGGGCGAACGGGCTGTCGCCGTCACCGGAGCGGTGCCGCAGGTGGATGGCCGCGGCGTCGGCGGTGCCGCGCCAGATCCGGGTCAGGCCGTGGAAGCTGCCGCGCGCGCCGACAGTGACCACGGCCGCCCCGGCGCGGCGCAGCGCGATGTCCAGGCCGGGGTCATCGCTGCCGGCCAGGCGCAGCGCCGGGTGCCCGCCGAGCAGCCGCCGGGCCGCGGCCTCACCCCCGGCCGCGATATGGGCGCGGCGGCGGTCAGAGACTTCGATCACGCCCGCGTCGGCCAGGTGCCGCCAGGCGCGCCCGATCGTGGTGGCGGTGGTGTCATACCGCTGCGCGGCCTGGCAGATGCTGGGCAGCTCATCCCCGCCCGTCAGCATTCCTGCCGCGACGCGCTCCGCGATGTCGCTGCTGACCTGGAGATACCGCGTCATGTCCCCGGATGCTACCGCCCGGGGTTGCAGTGTGGTCTCGCCACTGTCTGCTTCGGTCCGGCCGCTGTTAGGCTCTGCACCGATCTGTAGTAGCTCAGTAGCAGGAGGGCAGCTATGAGCCGCAGATTGCGCCGCAGCGGGCTCGCGGCCGCCGCCGGGCTGGTCCTGGCCCTGGCCGCCGGCTGCAGCAGCACCGCCAGCAGCAGTACGAGCAGCAGCCCGGCCGCCGGCGCGAGCAGCCCGGCGGGCGCGACCGGCACGCTGACCGTGTTCGGCGCGGGCACCTTGTCGGCCCCGTTCACGGCGGAACTGCAGGCCTTCAAGCAGCAGAATCCCGGCGTGACCATCCATTCGCAGTTCGGCGCGAGCCGGGGACATGGTCAAGGACATCACCCAGCTCGGCCAGCCCGCCGACGTGCTCGGCGTGGCGGACTACTCGCTGATCCCCAAGCTCATGTCCGACCCGTCCAAGCCGCACGCAACCTGGTACCTGGGCTTCGTGTCGAACCAGATCACCTTCGCTTACACCAGCCGCAGCAAGGGCGCCAGCCAGCTGTCCGCGTCGAACTGGTACAAGGTGCTGGCCGAGCCCGGCGTGCACATCGGCCGGTCCAACCCCGCCGCCGACCCGTCGGGCTACCAGATCCTGCAGATGCTCCAGCTCGCCCACGGCTACTACATGGCCGCCGCCTACGCCAAGGTCACCATCCACGCCGGCTCGCTCGGCGCGCTGACCGCCAAGCCCATCATCTACGGGCTGACCATCCCCAGCACCGCGCCGGACGCGGCACTGGGCCAGAAGTTCATCAGCTTCGTGCTCAGCCCGCAGGGCCAGGCGATCATGAGCAGCAACGGGTTCGTGGTCATCTCACCCGCGCTGGCCAGCAGCCAGGCCAGCCTCCCGGCCCCGCTGCGAACCCTCACCACGCCGTGGCCCGCCTCCGGTGGCTGACACGACGGCCGGCGCGCCCCGCCCGGTGCCGCCAGGTACGGCAGCGGCAGCACGGCGGCGGGGCGGCGCAGCGGGCACATGAACCCGGCGGGGGCGCCGGTCCGACGCTGGCCCGGCGGCTGGTTCGGGGCCGTGATGTGGACACTCGGCGGCCTGCTGCTGGCCTTCATCGTGCTGCCGATCGCGCGGCTGGCGGCCACCTCGCCGCTGGGCAGCCTGCGGCAGGCCGCCAGCAGCGCCACGATCCGGGACGCCACGCTGCTCAGCCTGCAGGCCGCGGCGATCACCGCCGCCATCGCGACCGTGTTCGGGGTGCCGCTGGCCTGGCTGCTCGCCCGCGGCACCTTCCCCGGCCGCGGCCTGATCCAGGCCGTGGTCGACCTGCCCCTGGTGGTACCGCACACCGTGGCCGGCATCGCGCTGCTGTTCCTGCTCGGCCGCACCGGCTGGGTCGGCGGCCCGGCCGGCCACCTCGGGATCTCGTTTTACGGAACCCAGCTCGGCATAATTGCCGCGATGCTGTTCGTCAGCGTGCCGTTCGCGGTCAACAGCGCCCGCGTCGCGTTTGAGGCTATCGACCCCCGGCTCGAGCAAGCAGCCCGCAACCTGGGCGCCACCCCGTGGCACACCTTCCGCCGCATCACCCTGCCGCTGGGGCTACGCGGCGTGCTGACCGGCGCCGTCCTGGTGTACGCCCGCTCGATAAGCGAGTTCGGCGCCGTCGTCATCATCGCCTACTACCTGGCCACCGCCCCGGTCCAGATCTACAACCTGTTCCTGCAATCAGGACTCACCCAGTCCGCCGCGGCCGCCGTCGTCCTGCTTATCGTCACGCTGTCCACATTCCTGGTCTTCCGCACCCTGGCCTCGGGCCGCCTGCTGACCCGGATACGGCTGACCGCGGCCTTGTCGTCAGTGACCTGACCGGCCAGGCCGGATCCTTCCGCCTCGGCCCGGTCAACCTCACCATCGCACCCGGCCAGGTCCTGGCCATACTCGGCCCGTCCGGGGCCGGCAAGACCATGCTCCTGGAAACCATCGCCGGGCTCCGCCCGCACCGCTCCGGCCGCATCCGCCTGGCCGGAACCGACATCACCACCCTGCCCCCCGAACAGCGCCGCATCGGCCTGGTCTTCCAGGACGCCGCCCTGTTCCCGCACCTGTCCGTGGCCGAGAACATCCGGTTCGGGCCCAAGGCCCGCCGCCAGCCCCCTGGCGCCGGCACCGATCCGCCGCTCCGCCGCCTCGGAATCACGCTCCTGGCCGCCCGGTCACCGCGATCGCTCAGCGGCGGCGAACGCCAGCGGGTAGCTCTCGCCCGGGCGCTGGCCATCCAGCCCGGCCTGCTGCTGCTCGATGAGCCCCTGTCCGCGCTCGACCAGCCCACCCGCGAAGACCTGCGCGCGCTGCTATCAGAACTCCTGGCCGCCCTCGACATCCCCGCCGTGCACGTGACCCACGACCGCGACGAAGCACTGAGCATCAGCAACGACCTTGCCATCATCATCGGCGGCCAGCTCCGCCAGGTCGGCCCGGCCAGCCAGGTCACCGCCGCCCCCGTCGGCCCGGAAACCGCCCGCCTGCTCGGCTGGACCGAACTCGGACCCGGCACCGCCGCCCGCGGAACCGTCATCACCGGCCAGCTCCACCTCCCCGGCGCGGCACCACCAGGCACCCAAGGTCCCGTGCGCATCTTCTACCGGCCCGAAGACCTGCTACTCGGCACGCCCCCCGCCGGCACGCAAGCAGCCGCCAGCCTCACCGCCCCGGCCGCGCAGATCCTCCCCACCCGGCCCCTCGCCCGCATCACCCTTGCCGCCGACCCGCCCCTGACAGCGCTACTGCTGCACCGAGACCTCGAATCGCTCCGCCTGCGGGCCGGCGAACCGATCACGGTAACGGTTCCCCCCGGCTGCGTTCGCATCTTCCCGGCGGCACCAGGCGCCGCCTGAAACAGCCACCACAGCACCACGCCATACCAGCCCATGCGACTGCGATATGAGTCCGCGCCCGGCCGGCAGGCAGCCGCACCCCGGCCCGCTAACAGTACTTGACCTGCGCAAACTTGTCAGTCATAGGGTGTGCAGGCGGCCCGGAGCCGGTTACTGTGGCGGTGTGCTCGGCGCTGGGTGGACCGAGGCCGTGGCCCTGGCGGCGGCCTTCGCCGTCTCAGCCGTGGCCACCCCAGCGGGCATCTCCGGAGCGGTCCTGCTGCTCCCGTTCCAGGTCAGTGTGCTGGGCACGCCCAGCCCGGCCGTCACCCCCACCAACCTGCTCTACAACGTGGTCTCCACGCCCGGGGCGCTGTACCGGTACCGGCGGCAGCACCAGACTGGCGGGCGGCTGGCCCTGCTCCTGATCACTGGGACCCTGCCCGGCGTGATCACCGGATCGGTCATCAGGGTCGAGCTGGTTCCCGGCCCCCGCGTCTTCGACCTGATGGTCGCCGCCCTGCTGCTGCCGCTCGGCATCTGGCTGGCCGCCACCCGGCCCGCCCGCGACCGCGACCCGCCCCGGCCGGCCCGCCAGATCCCGGCCCCCATGCTGATCTTCCTGGCGTGCCTGACCGGCTGTGTCGGCGGCATCTACGGGATCGGCGGCGGCGCGATCTTGTCACCCATCTTGATCGGGTCCGGCCGCCCGGCCTCCGAAGTCGCCCCGGCCGCCCTGGCCTCCACCTTCGTGACCTCCCTCGCCGGCGTGATCAC
>JBKQQQ010000560.1:0-3613 GCA_052144275.1 Streptosporangiaceae bacterium | reverse complement strand
CCCCAGCCTGACCAGGTATCCCGGCCCGAAGCCGCCGCCGTTCGCCCGCCGCGGAGCAGATGGACACGGCCGCCGTCGAGTTCGAGGAATTCCTCAGCCGGAGCGTCAGTCAACTCGTCACCTCCGTAGGGTGGCCCCCACGGCCGACGCTAGGCCTCACGCCACGGCCCGGCCAGCGCCAATCCCGCCCCCTGTGCGCCACCACAAGCCGTGCGGGTCCCGAGCCGGCACAGAGCATAATTGGACCAAACGGGGTGGCGTTCCCGCCTCCCCGGAGCCGACTTGCCCTGGATGGTGCCGTCATGGCAGACCTGCCGCACGTGATCGGGCTGCTCCACCGTGCCGACTGGACCCGCTTGTCCCTGTCGGCCGAGTTGCGCTCCGAGAACGACCGGGAGCTCTCGCGCCTGTCGAGCGAGCCGTGGTCCCGCTGGAATCACGGCTGGCCGGAGCAGAAGCAGGACGACGGCCGCTACGCGTGGCGCGGCGCGCTGCTGATCGGTCCCGGCGGGCGGTGGCGCCTGGACTGCCCGGTTCCCGGCCGGGGCACCGCAGGACAGGCCGCCGAGGGCAACGACGGCGAGCGCGGCTGGTCGTGGCGGCCCGAGGGCACGGGCTTCCCCGCGCCGCTCCCGGTCAAGGTGGACGGCGCCTATCTGCCGGTGCACGAGTTGTTCTGCCCGTCCGGCCTGCTCGGCGGGTACACCCTGGAAGAGCTGGGTCCGGTGACCGTCGCCGGCCGCGACGCGATCGCCGTCGCGGCCACGCCGCGGCGCGACGTGCTCCGCTCCGTTCCCGGCCGCATCTTCCGCGACCGCATCTCTCACGACCGTATCGAGGTCGCGGTGGACGCGGAGCTCGGCATCCTGCTCCGCCGGATCGAGACGTCCGGGGGCAAGCTGGTCACCCTCACCGAGCTGACCGACCTGACGATGAACCCGCCGGAAGCGGCCGACCCGGTCCGGTTCGCGCCGCCGCCGGGCAGCAACCGGAGCGAGGACCCGGCCGCGGGCCCGCCGAAGTGGAGCACCGGGCCGGTCGAGACGAACGCCATAAGCCTGGCCATGGGCGCCCTCGGCGCGCTGATCAGGTACGCACCGCACCGGCCGGGCCACGGGCCGGTCGGCCAGGACCCGGCGGCAATGATGCCGTCGCCCGACCCGGCCCCGCTCGGGCCCGGAGACGACATCTCGCCGCCCGACGAGGTGCTCGACCTGCTCTACCGCGGCGGCGAGCCCCGCGACCTCGGCGCCACGGTCCGGCAGTGGGACGACCAGGCCGCGCTGAGCGAGCGGGTTTCCGAGGACATCCGCGCCGCCGGGCCGCCCGGCGGCGTCGGCTACTATTTCGACGCGGTGGCCCGCTACCAGACGGTGACCCTCACGGTCGCCCGGCTGCGCGTCAGCCGCCCCGACCGGTACCGTCTCGAGTACTCGTCCCGCCCGGACGGGTTTGTGCCCCTGATAGCCGCCTGCGACGGCGAGCGGCGCTGGCGGGTCGTCCAGGACCGGATCGTGGTCGGCCCGGCCGCCCCGCTGCAGGACTACAGCGCGTTCCTGGCCGACTCATGCTGGCTGCTCCGCGGCCGGCTGTCCGGCGGCCAGGAGATCACCTACCGCGGCCGGCCCGCCCGCCAGCTCCGTGTCACTCCCGTCCCCGGCCTCGAGAAGATGGTCCTGTGGCCGTTGACGATGTACCCCACCGACGCGATCGTGGACGCTGAGACCGGCTGCCTGCTCCGCCTGATCTCCTACGCCGGCGACGCGCTCGTGATCTGGTCGGAGCTGGACGACATCAGCACGGACCCCGCCGACCCGGACGAGTTCCGGGTGCACGTCCCGCCCGGCACCCGCACCGTGGAGGAAACCGGCAACCCGTTCGCCGACACCGCCGCGGTCATGCCCGGCGTGTAGGGAACCGCGGCCCGCGCCGCCGCCGAGGCCGTCAACCGCACCACCGGCGCCGTCTCCGCCGCCCGGAGCTTCCTGGACGACCCGGGGTTCCCCTCAAACCGTGGAGACTTCCTCATAGCTGATTCGTGTAATTTCGTCGCCTCTTCTGAGTATCGAACGCCAGTTCACTTTGTTCCCTGGCATTCGCTGGCACGTTGCGGTCACGGTGGTCACCGGACGCGCCGCGCCGCGGGGTGGGGCAGGCTGGGCCTGCCCGTATTTCCTGCCTGAGGGGCCGCAGAGGTCTCCGGGGTCAAGGCCGGCCGCAGGCCGCCGCGCAGCGGTGCGCAGCAGCCTGGAGGCCGGAGGGGCGGCCCCGTACCCTCGCGCGGCGCGTCCCCCGGCCTGGCACGCGGCAGCCTTCTCATCAAAGGTGAGCGGCGGCGAAGCCGCCTCCTTCTTCAGCCCGGGGGCCGCGCTGCGGCCGGCCGCGGTCACGCGGCGTCCTTTCCCGCCAGCGCCCGCTCGTAATCCTGCGGGGAGAGCATGCCCAGCGCGGAGTGCCGGCGTTCATGGTTGTAGTCCTCGATCCAGGCCGCGACCCCGGCCCTGGCGGCCGCCTTGTCCGCGAACTGCTCGATGCGCCGCAGCTCGAACTCCACCGCGGAGTGCCACGATTCGATGACCGCGTTGTCCAGCGCCGAGCCCGGCCGGCCCATTGACTGGCGGATGCCCAGCCGCTGGCAGGCCGCCCGGAACCGGCCCGCGGTGTACTCGCTGCCCTGATCGGTGTGCATGATGACGCCGGGCACGGCACCGCCGCGCACCGCCACCGCCATCACCAGCGCGCCGTAGGCCAGGCCCGCGTCGTGGTGCTCGCCGAGGGCGAACCCGAGGATCCGGCGCGAGCCCATGTCCAGCACGCTGTCCAGGTGCAGCTTGCCCTCATCCGTGGGGATCTCAGTGCCGTCGCCGTACCACTTGCGGTTGATGGCGGCCGCGCCGAAGTCCCGCCGGACCAGGTCCGGGGCCCGCCAGCGGCCCTTCCCCGGCCGCGTGCCGCCCCGGCGCCTGGCCTTCGGCCGGGCGGCCAGGCCCATCTCGGCCATCAAGGCGGCGACGGTGTTCTTGCTGACCGTCCAGCCGACCTCCCGCAGGGCGGCGGTGATCCGCGGCGACCCGTCCTTGCCCTTGCGCCGGGCGAACAGCCGGGCGATCTCGGCCCTGAGCCGGTCCCGGCGCGCCCGCCGCGCGGTGCGGTCACCGTCCTTCCACTTGTAAAACCAGGACTCCGACACGCCCAGCGCCCGGCAGGACACCGCGTGCGGGATGCCGTGACCAGCCCTCTGGGCTGCGATGAACGCGGCCACGGCTACCGGCCCATCGCATCGGAAACCCAAAGGGCCACACTGCGCTTGAGCACGTCGCACCTCATCGCGAGCTCGGCGTTCTCCTTACGCAGCCGGGCCAGCTCGGCCCGCTCATCCTCGCTCAGCGCACCGTTACCCTCACCGCGGCGGCGCCGGTCCGCGTTCACCCAGTTACCCAGCGTCCCCTCGCTGATCCCGAGATCCCTGGCCACCTGCGCGATCGGCTTGCCGGTCTCCCGGACCAGCCGCACCGCGCCCTCCCTGAAGTCCGCATCGAACTTCCTGCGCGTCTCTCCCATCGGAGACTCCTCTCCCTTAAGAGGATCTCTCCACGCTGGGAGGGGAAACCCA
>JBKQQQ010000559.1:0-9138 GCA_052144275.1 Streptosporangiaceae bacterium | reverse complement strand
TAGCCGTCAGGCGCGGCGCAGGCAGCGCCCGCCCGCGGGCGCAAGGCAGCACGCGTCGCGCGTCAGCATCACCCAGCGGCCTGCCCGGCCGCCGGTGACCTGGCGGCGCAGCCGCGGTCCCGCGCCGACGGGGGCTGGAGTCAACTGGTCGAACACCACGTTCGGTATGCCCAGCGGAGATCCGGCAGTTACCAACAATTCAACCGAAGGCGGACTATAACGGCACATATATTCATAGACAACCACCGACCCAAGTGAGTGCCCTATAATCACCTTAGTGTCGCGGCCTACCTCCTCATGTACCCGTTCTAGGACGCTCTCCTTTACTGAGGTGTCGGCGAGGAACGCAGTTACTTGCTTCAAGCTGCCGATAAAGGCGCGCTGCGCGATTCGCGCGAAGGTTGCCGAGCGCGCCAGACGATTCAGCATGACGTGCACCGGGGTACGTCCTGGCCACATCGCCCCGTCTGGAGCGCCCAGCGAGGGGTCCTGCGCAATCGCTGCATGGAAGAACACCGCGAGCATGTCCCGTTCTAGGCCAGGCGTGATGTCTGCAGGCACGTATGGCGGGTCGAGCGCAGTCATCGACCCAGGAAGACGAAACAAGTCACCGAAGAACGCCACTCGCAGATCAGCAGGCATCAGCGACTCCGCGACAACCCGGTGACCAGCTATCTTTAGGCCACCGCGCGTAGCCTGGTACCAGCTGGGCTCCAGCCCGTACCCGCTCTCGAACTGCTTGCCGATCCCATGGACTCCTACGATCAAGGCCATGCAATGGTTCTAGCACACCGAACGTGTCACGAGCGGACCGGAAGCCAACCTCGGGCCCAGTATCCACTGTACTTGCGCCGCAATCACCTGGCACAGCCTTAACGTGTTAGACCGATCTGCGCTAGGTTTACCGATCACTAGGAGTAGACTTCAGCTTCGATTCACGGTAAAGCGCGCAATTTGAAAAACGTCCCTGGCATTAGCATATGGCAGACCAGATTATGGCCAAGTAGGCCTCTTTCGGTTGACGGCCCCGTTAACAGGTCGTGGCTGCGGTTGAATTGCCGAATGCGCTAATCTCCATCAGGCAGGCGATGGCCAAACGTCGATTGGACACACCGTGATAACGGGCGTGTCGTACGTCGAAACCCAGGTGCTCTCTCCACTTGTATCATTCGGGGCAATTACGCATGGAATCTAGTTGTCGACAATCGCGGCTGACGGCCCAGGGCTGCCAGCTGATAATCACACCGCTAGATCTTCATCGCGATTCACTCTCATGCCGCGAGTCGCGCGGCTGCTCAGGACGAACCATCAGCGCATCAGGGGATCTGCCCATGCCGTCAAGGCGAGTCAGGCATGCCGGAGGCTATCTTCGCGGTGAATCGCCGGACCGCGCGCGGGGTCGGCAAGACGTAGAGCTCGGCATCGCCGGCGTGTGCGGCGACCGCTTGCCGGAGTACCGGACGGCTGCGGCGGCGATACAACAGCAGCCACTTCCAGAAGTCGGCGCGCTCGGGCGACCGGCGGATGGCGCGCCAGGCACAGCGGAACGGCGAGAAGTCCAGGAACACGATGGCGTCCGCGGCGTGCAGCCGGACATCGATGACATCGTAGGATCCGAGGTCCCCGTCCATGATCCACGATTCCTGCGCGGCGAGCCGACGCTGGATGACTGCCCACTCTTCCTGCGGCGTGGGGGCTAGGCCCGGCCGCCAGAAGAGCTCGTCCAGTTCGATCACTGGCAGGCGGGTGATCTGGCCCAGGCGGGCGGCGAGGGTCGATTTGCCCGCCGCGCCCGGGCCCACGACGACTACCCGCTTCATACATGCCTATGGTGCCAATCCGGCCAGATCGCTGAGTCAAAGACACCGGCCAGGTGCCACTGACGGTCCGACCGCTTCTGCCGCCGACCGGACGGAGGCCAGCGCCTTCGATGAGCGCCGCAGCTTTGACGACGACCGTGGCTGGGGTTGTCCGGATGGCCCAGCCCGACTCGGGACGCCGCCACCTGCGGTCACGTCGACGCATGTAGACCGCTGCCCTGGCAGGCCGCGGAGGTTTACCGGGTCAGGGCCCCGGTGGCCGTGGCGATGAGGTCGCCGAGGTTCTCGGCGCTGGCCTGGCGGTGGAGCGGGCCGGCGGCGTCGGTCAGCAGCTGGCTGACCATGGCCACGCCCTCGGCCGGGACCGGGCCGGGCGCGGCCAGGTAGTCAGCCAGCACGGTCAGCGGCCCGGCCGGCTGGCGGATCTGTGCCCGGGCCAGCGGCAACTATGCCGGGCGGGCGGTAAGCACGCTGCCGGGGGCCGGGTCCCCGGCGGCCGCCAGGATCCGCCGCACGCTCGCGGCCAGGTGGCGGCGGGCCGTCATCGACGTTAGCTGCGCGGCCCGCGCCGCCAGGTACGTGCTGGCCTCGGGGCTGGCGCCGGCGGCGGGCTCGCGGTCCAGCTGCTGCGCGGCGCACCGGGCCAGCACGCGGTGCCAGGGCCGCAGCCGTGCGAGGATGAGCCGCCCCCGCTGGTCCTGGAGCAGGATGGGCCGCGGACATCTCCGGCATGGGCAGCTGTCGTTCCAGCGGCATCAGCCCTGGTTCCGTTCGGCGTCAAGTCCCGCGCGGGCCGGGGGCTCGTGCACACCAGGGTCCCGGCCTGCCGGGCCGAGGGGAGGAGGCGGGCCGGGAAGCATCCCGCTGTCATGACGTTGGCCCTCGCCGCGCTGCTGGCCACCGGCGCGTCCGGCAAGTTCGGCGTCGATGGCCTGGATGTGCGCCAGGATCGGCACGTGCGCGGGGGAGCCGGGGGTGAGCAGGCCGAGGTTCGCACGGAGCTGGCGCCTGGCGGTATCGAGCTCGGCGGTGGTGAGCTGGCTGACCTCGCGGGGGCGGGTCATGTGATGTCCAGGACGCAGTAGACGACCTTGCCGCCGCCTGGCGGGAGGAAGTAGGACCATTCCTTGCTCAGCGCGCTGACGAGCATCAGGCCCCGGCCGCTTTCGGCGTCGTCGCCAGGGCGGGACAGGGCCGGCGGGGTGTCGTCGGTGTCGTAAACCTCGATGAGCAGGTGCTCGCGAAAATGCCGCAGGGACAGCGATACCAGGCTGGCGCTGGCGCGCTCGGAGTACCGGAGCGTGCGCGCGGGATCCCCGGCGAACCGGACCGCGTTGGTCACCAGCTCCGAGACGAGCAGTTCGGCCGCCTGGGCTGTGTCCTTGCCGATTCCGCGGCACGAGTCCAGGAACGTGCGGGTGTACCGGCGCGCCCAGAACGGGGACGTGGGCAGCGTCACCAGCGTGAACCAGCCGGCCTGCAGCGGCCGGGGCACGCCGGGCCGGGCTGGCTGCCAGGCTGAGCCGGGCGCGGGCCCGACGTCCGCCGTGACCCCGCTGAGGCGCGCCGTGGCCTGTCCCGTCATCGCGGGCTACCTCCCAACCCCTCTGGCCGGGAAAGACCCAGCCAGTCTCCCGATGCGTCCCGGCCTGTAACTGGAGCAATTCCTTACCCAGGGCCGGAGTGCCTCTACGATCCGAAGGCCCTGACCACGCGCAGTGTCGGCCGGCGCCTGATGCATGCTTGCTTCCCTTCCGCGCTTGCCTGGGGCAAGCTTGCGCCGGCCGGCCGGGCGATCGGTAGACAACAGGAGTCACATGGCAAATGGCGCTTATGTTTGGCAAACCTGCCGACGTGAATGCGAAGCGGGGTGCTCTCAAGAGCGAGAGCACCCCCTTAGCTGTGTGGCCTAGCGCTGTCGGTTTACCTGATCGTCGCCGTGAATGACCGCCATGCGTCAGCGGTGAAGGTGAGCACTGGGCCGTTGCGGTCGGTGGTGTCGCGGACCAGCACGGCCTCAGCCGAGGCCACCTCTACGCACTCCCCGCCGTTGTCGCCTGAGTAACTGCTTTTACGCCAGTTGCTTTCCATTCCTCGCACATCCGCTCTATCAAGGTCAGGGACTCTGACCCCCGGAACGCTTCGTTTCTGAGCGTATCGAAGCGGGTGAGCAAGTCGGCGATGACTTCAGCGTCCTCGAATACCTGACCGGCGACTGCGGTTTCAACGTACGCCGCGTTCTCGGCGACCGCGAAACCGCCGAGCAGGCCGGCGTGTGCGATGTTCGGCACTACCTGAATGGTGACGTTCGGCAGCCGCGCAATGCCTGCGAGGTGGGCTAGCTGACCAGCCATGACTTCCGGTGAGCCGACGCAGCGGCGGAGGGCGGCCTCGTCCACCAGGAACCACGCTGTCAGCGGATCGTCGCGGGTCAGTACCGCCTGGCGCTCGAGCCGCGCAGCCAGGCGTGCGCCGACCTCGTCTTCGGTCACGCCCGGGTTGACAGTCAAGATCGCGCGAGCGTAGTCCGCGGTTTGCAGCAGGCCCGACAAGACGCCTAGCTGCCAGATGCGAAGGGACGCGGCGCGCTGCTCGTGCTCTATCCAGCTGCGGAACCATGGCGGGTCGCGATCCACGTGCGGGACTCAGCGTAGAACTCGCTGAACCACCCGTCGCGATCTGGGAACGCCCGGTCGCACATCTGGGCGAACAGTTCTGTCGGCGGGCGCCTGCCGTTCTCGATGCGGGATATCTGGCCGGGGTCGTAACCGATCCGCTGCCCGAACTCGGCAAGCGTCCACCCGGCCGCGCGCCGCGCCCTGCGCACCTGCCGTCCGAAGTACCGGGCTGGATTGCTCGTGCCATCGCTCATCGGTTGACTCCCTGGCCAGGCGCGCTCAAGCGCGACGGCGAGAGCCTGGAAGTGGATGCGGAAAGCATCGCAGCCCCCGCCGTCGCGTTGCGAGCCTACTAGAGATGTCTAGAGATGTCTAGTGAACCTCACTAGACATAGCTATTCGTTTATGCAGGTCAAGGGTCATCTACCATGATCGGCATGTCACTGGATGACCGATCTGACCGGATACGGCACGATTCGTCCGTGCCGGTAGCTACCCAGGTCGCCCGGGACATCGAGGCAGACATCAGGGCCGGGCGGCTCGCGCCCGATACGCGGCTGCCGAGCGAGGTAGATCTGTCCCAGCAGTACGGCGTGGCCAGGATGACAGTGCGTCGCGCCGTGGCCCAGCTACGGGACAAAGGGCTGGTCGTCACGGTTCACGGGCGCGGCTCTTTCGTCGCGCCGTGATGATCAGACCCAGAGATAGCCATGCAGGCTGCACATCCGGCCCGTCCGTGCCGGGCAGGGACGTGTCGTCGGCGGCCGGCCGGCCGACCTGGCGGCCACGACGAACGTGAGCCCGACAGCCGCCACGCTCACCGCAGCCCCCCGATCTTCTGTCCGGGGATCAGCGCGAACAGAATCTCGGTGCCAGCGGGAAGTCCCCTTGGTACAACTACCGCACGAAGGAGTGGAACGGCGCTATAACCGGCCGCTTGCGCGCTGAAGGTCCACGCGAGGCATAGCGAGGCAGGCGGCAATGCCGGCCAGCACCAGACGGGCCTGCGCTCGCGCCTTATCCCCCAGCTGCGCCTGGACGTTGCCGAGGAGATCTGCCAGGTCCGGCAGCATTTCTGCGACCAGCGGCTCCATCGCCTCGACCAGCTCCTCGTCTGGAGGAGTCGTAAGATACCTGCGGGCTGCCTCGCGGAGATCCGTGTCGACAGGCGGCTCTCCCTTTGTCCGGGCCAGCAGGCGCAAGACCCCATCCATGACCGCGGCGTTCAATGCGTCATCCCTCTTCGCGGCCGCCGCTTCCCGCTTCCAGGCCGCTGCCCGGGTCAGGGCCTCGTCGTCGATCTGCTCCCACTCATGGAGCCGTACCGCGGCGGTCGCGGTAAACACATCGTGCATCCACCGCTCACGGAAACCCAGGAACCAGTCGCCTGGCGCTTGGTCAGGCATCGGTGTGGTCACCTCCAGCTGAGCTCAGTCCGGGGCCGCGTCCAGGACGGCAACAAGAGACGTCACCGGCGCTACCCGGCCGGCCGCAGAGCGTCTCCCCTGCACAACTACCTGGTAGACGCCCGGTGGCAGGACGGGGATCTCGCCGTGCTGATGACCGTCAACGGCCTGGAAGGGGAAATCCAGGACGAACGTTCCCTGCTCGTCCAGCACCTGAGCTTCGAGCAGCGCGGGCTCGCCCGCCACGTCGGCCTGAATGGGAACCTGAGCGCCGGCGTTGGCGAACTCCTCCACCCGCACGCTGAGTTCCGCTGGCCCCTCGCCGCGACGGACTGGATACTCAGCCAATATTCCCTCGAGCTGATCAAGTACCGAGTCATTATGCTGCAGGGCCGAATGCTTGTCCGCCGCCCAGTGGATTACCGGGCTGCCGGTGTCCATCTGGAACGGCGTGGCCGCGAGACGCGGTACGGTCGTGTCGCCCGCCTCGTCGACTCCGCCGATCTCCTCGCTGACTGTCACGGCCGAGCTGGTGACCGCGGCCGTCGTGAGGGTCGGCTGGCGTGTCCCGACGAGAGGGAGGATCGGCGGCGCGTCCGCGGGGTACTGCTTCAGCGTAGCCAGCAGGGTGAGACCATCGCGGACGGCTAGGGTGTCGATCTCGGGAAGGCGCCCGTGATCGTCAAGGTATTCGGCGATCGTCCTCAGCTGCGCTGCGTCCCGGGGATCCGTACCCTGTACGCAGGCGTACTCCGGAAGCAGCTCATAGCTTGACGGCAGGCTCCGGGCGAACGTGGTGAAGGCGGGCTTAAACGGTCCCACGCCAATGCGGGCGCCGTTGACGAGCTGGTCGAGCGCCTTCATGGCCCCGCGGTGCGGGGTCGCGATCGTGACGATCCGGCTGGTCATCTCCGCGCCGCCCTCTTGCTGCACGAACCACCGCGCCACCAGCCCGCCCATCGAATGACAGATGAACGTCACCCGCGCGTCCGGCCGGGAGCACTCATCACACCATCGGGGCAGCGCATCCTGCAGGACACTGGCCAGCCGGCTCCCGTTGACCCGGTTCGACAGGCGCCAGTCGTAAGGGAAGGCGATGAGGCCGGTCACCTGCGGGTCCACGCGATGCGGCGACGGGTCGTGGGTCCGGTGGACGGCTGTCTTGCGGCCGAGAATGGACTCCAGGCGGGTCAGCAGCGCGCCGTAGCTGCACTGGATAGTCCACAGACCGGGGATCAGCCTGATGCCGGTGATGAGATCGCCGGCCCACACCTCGTCGCGGTAGTCGGGAGACGGTTCGTCATGAGGCATGATGCCTTTAAGCCGGGTGACAAGCGCGCTGAGGGCCGTCTCGGGCGTGCCGCCCCAGACCAGGCGGTCACCCTTGTACAGGGTGCTGCCCATTATCCCCGGCAAGACCACGACCAGGTCCTCAGTGACGTTTGCCTTAAGCTCGACGCTCATCTGGCCGCTCCCGAGGGTGTCTCCGCCCGGCCCACGGCGATGAGCTGGAAGGCACCCCAGTCGGCTATCTCGCCGCCGATTTCGCGCTCGGCGAGCACGGCACGGTACAGCGCCGTCTCCGCAGGCTGGCCGGCGAGTAGTTCCTGGTGCAGGCGAATGGTCATCCGGTGGGCGACGTCATCGCGCACGCGCCACAAGGTGCCGATGACCTGATGTGCCCCGGCGGCCAGGAACGCGGCGGGAAGTCCGAGCATCTCGTCACCGATGAGTTCCCCGGCGTCATCCCGGTCCCAGATAGCCTGCTGCCCAGACGCGCACGCGGCCAGTACGACGAGGTCGGCGGCGAGCGACCAGCGGGCGATGTCCAGGCCGTCGGCAGCTCCGTCGGCGAGCGCCAGCGAAGCCTCCATCGGCGTCTGTGACAGCATGGACGTTCCGTGGGTAGCGATATGCAAGCAGGCGGGCCTGGCGTCTGGCGCGGCAGGGTCGCCGCTGGCCAGCTCGGCCAGCCTGGCCCGGGTCGCCTCGGCATCAACGAGGATGGCAGCCTGGCGCCCGGCCGCGCGGTACAGTCCGGCGATTTCCCGCGCGTCCGCGGGCGCGCGGGAAAGCACCTCGGCGTGGCCTGCTGGCTGGGCGATACCTACTGCCAGCAGAGCCCGGCTGGCTGATTGGTGCCTGAGCAGCAGGCCGGTGAGATTCGGGATGATGGTGACGGCGAGCTTGGCGCACAGCGGCTCGTCGTGCCACGGCATGGCCTGCAGCGGCAGCTGGTGCAGAACGCGGTGCGGTGACAGCAAGAGCCGGCGCTTGCCGTCGAGGAGCAGGCCCAATTCCGCAGGTAGCAGCGGCGCGGCGACTTCGGCGAACTTGGCGGCGAAGTCGTCCCTGGGGGTCTGGAGAGACCGGCTGACGAGCCTATCGAGCCGGCTTCTGGCGGCTTGGTCCAGCGGCACGCGCGCTACCCGTGCGATGTCCCGGTCGAGGCCGAATACCAGCAGGGTCTGGTCGTTGAGCCAGTAGTAGTACAGGACGGCCTCGTCCTCATCCAGGGTGCTCTGCACCGCAGCCAGCTGGAAGACGGGCCAGGCGGAGGCCGGGCGCCGGGCCCGGCTCTGGGCGGCCATGAGCTCGTCCCAGATCGCCCGGCGCCGCGCGGCAGCGGCCGGCTTGTCGCCGGGGTCATTGGTAAGCTCATCGAACCTGGCCCGCGCCGCTGGCAGGGAGAGCTGGCCATCCGCCTGGCCATCCGCTTCATCGCTCTCAGGGCCTGAGAGCCAGCCTAGGCCGCTGTGCGCCTTTGACAGTTCGGCGCGCCCCAGCATGGTCTCGATATGCTGCCTTCGCGCGCTTTCCGCGTCGGCCGGGGTATCCAAGTAGAGTTTCCACTCGGCGAAGACTCCCATCCGGTAAAGGTTGATCCGGTTCCTCAGGTAGGTGTCCTGCATGTGCGGGGCGCTCACCTTGTACCGGTCCAGCTCGACGTCGGCGATCCCCGTGCCGCAGACCTGCGAGAGCTTGGCGAAGTCGCCGAGCCAGGCCACAGCCAGCGCTTCCCTGGTGAGAAGCGCGACGGAACAATCCCGTTTATCCGCTGCCGCGAATCCCGGCGCGTCCAGCAGCCGGCGACGCCGCGATTCGAGGATCTCGACCGCGTCTGGGTAGCGCCCGGCGTTGATATGCGCGTCGGCGGCGAGAATGCTGAACGACGAGCCGAGACCAGGCTGACCGATACGGAAGGAGGTGTCCGCGTGGTCTTCGGCCTCGCGCGCGAGACCATCGGCGTCCTGGCCCGCCTCGGTCCGGTCCAGTTCGCCTTTGAGACGATCG
>JBKQQQ010000558.1:0-4137 GCA_052144275.1 Streptosporangiaceae bacterium | reverse complement strand
TTACCAGGCTATTCGTGGCGATTCTCGTCCTCGCAATCTTCACCCTCGCAATCGCCCTAGAGCTGACCGGTCACGTCGTATTCCGTGGGAGGTTAATCCTGTTACGCGGGGCCGCTGGCTGTTGATGTGGTGGTCCCCTGGCGTGCGGGCTAGCCGAGCTGGCTTCGTTCTTCGGCCAGTTCAAGGGCCTTGCGTTCCCACTCATTGAGGCCCTTGGAGTCGGGCCAGTCAACGTGGGCGCCGGTGATGCCGTTGAGGGCGGCCAGGGCGTGGCGAGGACATGCGCGGCCGCTGGTCCCTTCGGCGTCTACGATCGTGACTCGGGCGTAGGACTGGCACGCGGGTTCGTCGGCCGTGGTGAGTGTGCAGGTGAAGCGGGTCGGGGTCATGGCCGGTCTCCTGGGCTGCTGGCTGAGGCGTGAAGGTGCCGGGCCGCGGCGGAGCGCAGCGGAGCCGCCTTGATAGAAGTACTAAAGCGTTATTCAGCAAAGTGCCGACGGGCCGGCTGTTCAGGTGCGGTAGACATCCCGGCGGTGGCCAACGTCCACTACCGTCACCACACGGGCCTTATCGTCGATGCGGTAGATCACCCTGTAGGTGCCGCGACGCGCGCTAAACCTGTCATCCATCGGCGGAAGCAGCCTCTTCCCGATCCGGTACGGGTCCACCAGCAGAGGGCCAGTAATGAACTCATAGGCGGCTGCTGCAACGGCCTCCGGGAGTATCTCGCTCAGCGCACGGCGGACGGCGGATGTCGTCCGCAACTCGTAGGCTTCTTCCGCAGATTCCCCGCTCACCGTGTGCGGCGCTGCCGCATTGCTTCGGCAAGTTCCCCGGCGGAGACGAACTCACCGCGAGCCAGCTCAGCGTCGGACTCGGCCAGCCGGTTCATCGTCGCGGCATCGCGCATGATTTCCAGAGTCTCCTCGAGCCGCTCCAGGTCTTCTGGGGCGATGAGGACGGCTGAGGGCCTGCCATGCACGGTCACGGTCACCCGCTCATGGTGATCGTGAACGCGGCTGACTATCTCGGAAAGGTGGGACTTGACGTCCCCGAGCGGGAGCACAGTCATAGTCAAAAGTATGACTAAAACTTAGGTCAGCGTCAAAGGGCGGCCCTGTCCGGTCATCGCTGGGCACCCGTCCGTTTACAAACTACAAGCAAAAGGCCCTTTCTCTGTTCGAGAAAGGGCCTCTGGCCTTGGTAGCGGGGGCGGGATTTGAACCCGCGACCTCTGGGTTATGAGCACCACGACGCACGTCTCCCCCGTCTCCGGCGTTCCGGCGCGTCTCGCTGACCAGGCGAAGGCCTCGGTGAGCGTCGCCGGTGTCTCACGTTGTCTCCCCCGTCCCGACCAGTCTCGTTAGCAAATCCGTTAGCCATTGCGCGCTCTGGCCTGCGGCTTCTGGGTCTTGTCTCCGCGTGCCCGCGAGACCGGTGCCGGGCCGGTGATTCGGTCACCCTCCGGCTCACCTGACGCGAAGCGGCTAGCCATTACAGCCGACGGTTTACAGACCGTCACGGCTCAAGTCGGTCTCTGGTGTGTGACCTGCGGTGATGCTTGTGGCCTCGATCGACGGTTGCGCTGCATCCCACGTATGTCCCACGCGGCGAGGATTGGGCTCAGCGGTTGGACTGTCAGCGTGGCAAGTCTGTGGCGCTGTAGTGCCGTCACCTGCAAATTGTCTGACCTGCGGGTCGCTGACACGTTGTCTGTGAGAGACCGTGACTGTCCGCGGTGGCTCGTCCGTTCGGGCACGCGGCGGGCACGCCTTGGCGGCACGTGACGGCGAGTCGGCCACCGGCCAAGCCGACGGTTTACAGAGGGTGACTGCTTTATGGTGCTGGCCAACGACTGACCATCTCCACCCCGCCTCCACACCTGATACATCTGGCCTTCACCGTGGCTGGCTTTCATTGGGTTAAGGAGGATGACATGCCCAGCATCCCATCCCGAACTGCATACTACGGCGCCGTTTCGCAGACGGGCCGCTTCTCGGGTTGCCCAGCCGCGGGACTATCAGCAGCGAGGCCGCCGCACGGAACCGGGTTACGGCACTTCCGGTGACGACCGCGCAAGCTAGCCCGCGCTGGCGGTCCATTCCGCAGACGCGGCCCAACATCCCAGCTGCGCTGTACCACGAATGAGGTGATCGCAGTGACAGCGACCCGGCGGCCACGCCGCCCGCACCCCGGAGGGGGGATGCCCGCCCTGCGGCGGTCCATTCGCACCCTCCGCTACGTCAACGATGAGCTGCTACGCGCCGGGGAAGCGATTATCCGCTCCTCTCGCGCACCGCAGCCCCCGCCGCGGTCGGACGTGGCCGCAGGCACCCGTCGAAGCACGAGTTGGCGGCGGTCTCTGACACATGCCGCGGCAGCATAAAGCTGTCGTCACGCCATGACCGGTGACCTTCGGCCCTTGCCAACCAGTGCTCCGGCTCTTGCGAGCCGCCGACCAGGCCGAAAGCCTGTAAATAGCAAAATCTTGGCGCAGTCCAAGATTGCGCGGGCGAAAGGGGGTTCGCCATGCTGTCTCTGATCGTGCCCGTCGTCATTGTGGCCCTGATCTTCGGCGGGTTTTACTACTGGGCGCGGCGGCAGGGGTTGCTCACCACCGGCCAGGCTGCGGAGGACGAACACGGCGAGCGGCGCATCTCGCTGCTGACAGAGGCGGTCGCCTACATCGGCGTGATCCTGCTGCTGGCTGGAGGCGCTGTCGCGATCGGCCAGCGCTGGAACAGCCTCGGCGACTGGGGGCAGGTGGGCGTCCTCGCCGGTGCCGCCGTGTTCTTCCTCCTGATCGGCATCGTGGTGCGCCGGGTCCGCGAGCCCGCGCTCCAGCGGCTGGCCGGGGTGCTGTGGTTCCTTTCCGTGGCCTGCGTCGCCGGGGCTGTCTGGCTCGCGTGGTGGAAGGCGTACGGGAGCACGGGCCCGGTCACGGTCCTCGTCGGGGGAGCTGTCACCTTGTACTCAGCGGCGCTGTGGCTGATCCGCCGGGGTGCGCTGCAAAACGTCGCCCTGTTCGCGGGGATGATCGTCACCATCCTCGGCATTGTTGGTTACGTCGTTGATATCGCCAACGGCCACGGCGGGACCGGGTCGGCTCCCGCCATTGTCGGCGTCCTCCCGCTATGGGCGTTCGGGCTGGCATGGGCCGGGCTCGGGTGGCAACGGTACGTCGAACCCGTGTGGGTGACCATCCCCTGCGGTGTCATCCTGGCCCTGATAGTGCCGGCCTTCGCAGCCGCTCACGGCTGGGGGTATGTGGGGTATGCGATCGGCATCGCCACCGCGACCGCGGCGATGGCCGCCAGCGTCCCGCTGCGGAATGTGCCGCTGCTCGCCCTGGGCGCGCTGGCAATGTTCGGCTACGTCACCTCGGCAGCGGTTCGCTACCTGCAGCAGTCGCTGGGGTACCCGGCGGCGCTGGCGATCACCGGTGTGCTGATCATCGGCCTGGCCATCGTCAGCGCACGCTTGATCCGCGCGGCACATCCGCCGGAGGCCAGCGAGTCGGGCGCGGAAGAGCCATCGCACGAGGCACTTCCGCCGGAGCCCACCGAGCAGGGCGCGGACAAGCCATCACACCCAGACCTTCCCAAGGCCTCGTAGGCAGGCGCTGAGCCCGTCAAGAGGCTGGCCAGGCTTCACCGGCAGGACGGCTGCATGCGGAGCCGGTGCTGCATGCCGTGTGAGCGTGGCCGATCTGTGGTGTATTCGCGGGTGTGCCCCGGCGTGCGCCGGGCGGCCTCCCAAGGCAGAGCCCGGCGCTGACGCCGGGCCGCGGCGGAGCGCAGCGGAGCCGCGCTTGATAGAAGTACTAAAGCGTTATTCAGCAAAGTGCCGACGGGCCGGCTGTTCAGGTGCGGTAGACATCCTGGCGGTGGCCAACGTCCACTACCGTCACCACACGGGCCTTATCGTCGATGCGGTAGATCACCCCGTAGGTGCCGCGACGCGCGCTTAACCTGTGATCCATCGGCGGAAGCAGCCTCTTCCCGATCCGGTACGGGTCCACCAGCAGAGGGCCAGTTATGAACTCATAGGCGGCTGCTGCAACGGCCTCCGGGAGTATCTCGCTCAGCGCACGGCGGACGGCGGATGTCGTCCGCAACTCGTAGGCTTCTTCCGCAG
>JBKQQQ010000557.1:0-19127 GCA_052144275.1 Streptosporangiaceae bacterium | reverse complement strand
TCCGCTGTGGGCCGTTCTGCCGCTGTGGGCGCTGGCGGGCGCCGGCGGCGCCTACCAGCTGACGGCGGCTGCGGCTTTCGTGCAGGCCCTGCTCCCTGCCACCAGAGCCCGCGCGTTCGGCGTGGCCCAGTCAGGCCTGTACGCCGTTCAAGGGCTCGGCATCCTGGCCGGCGGCGCGGCGGCGGAGGCGATAGGAGCCTCGCTCGCCGTCGGCCTGGCCGGCCTGGTGGGCGTGACCGCGGCCACCATGCTCGCCATGAGCTGGACGCACCTGCGTGGCAGGCTGATCCAGGCCCAGCGGGGCGAGGCGGAGGCCCTGGGCGCCTAGGAGCGTCGCTTGTTGATGAGGGCCTCGGCGATAGACGCATCGTCGCCGCCCTCTTCGGGGATCACGATCCACGCGCACAGGTAAAACAGGACGCCGAGGCCGCCGAATAGCGTGACCAGGACGAACGCCAGGCGCACCAGGGTAGGGTCAACGCCGAAGTAGGCCGCCAGGCCAGCGCACACGCCCGCGACGAGACGCCCCTCGCGCGCCCGGTACAGGCGCTTCGTTCCATTGCTGCTTGGTTCGTTCATAGCTCGATCATGCCCACTCTGGGGGCGGGCTGACATACCGAACGGGCTGGTTAATACCCTGATCTGGAGCGAAAAGGGAGGACCGGCCATGTCCACAGGCACGCCGAGCACGGACCTGATGCAGATCGACGATCAGCTGACCGACGAGGAGCGGCTAATTCGTGATTCTGTGCGGGCCTTTGTCGGCGACCGGGCGCTACCGCATATCGCGGACTGGTTCGAGGCGGGCCTGCTGCCCCGCGACATCATCCCGGAACTCGGCAAGCTGGGAGTGCTCGGCATGCACCTGACCGGCTACGGCTGCGCGGGCACCGGGGCGATCGCCTACGGCGTGGCGTGCCGCGAGCTCGAGGCATGCGACTCGGGCCTGCGCAGCGCGGCCTCCGTCCAGGGCTCGCTGTCCATGTACCCGATCTGGCGCTACGGGTCGGAAGAGCAGAAGACCGAGTGGCTGCCCCGGATGGCGGCCGGAGAGGCGATCGGCTGCTTCGGCCTCACCGAGCCTGATCAGGGCTCCGATCCGGGGAGCATGCGGACCTTCGCCCGGCCGGACGGATCGGACTGGGTGCTCTCCGGGACCAAGATGTGGATCACCAACGGCAGCATCGCCGATATCGCCGTGATCTGGGCCGGCACCCCGGAAGGCATCCGCGGGTTCCTCGTCCCTCGCGGCACGCCTGGTTTTACTGCCCGGGACATCCACAAGAAGCTTTCGCTGCGCGCCTCTATCACGTCCGAACTGCACCTGGACGAGGTCCGCTTGCCTGCCGCAGCCGTGCTTCCCGGCGTCAGCGGGCTCAAGGGGCCGCTGTCCTGCCTGACCGAGGCCAGGTACGGCATCGCCTGGGGGGTCACCGGCGCGGCGCGGAACTGCCTGGAGAGCGCGATCGACTACGCCAAGACCCGCGAGCAGTTCGGCAAGCCCATCGCGTCCTTCCAGCTGACCCAGGCGAAACTCAGCTGGATGGCCGCGGACCTGTACCGCTCCCAGCTGCTCGCGCTGCACGTCGGCCGACTCAAGGAGGCGGGCTCAGCCAGCCCGGTGCAGGTCAGCATCGCCAAGATGACTAACGTGCGGTCGGCCATCGACATCGCCAGGCAGGCCCGGACGGTGCTCGGGGCCAGCGGCGTGACGCTGGAGTATCCCCCGATCAGGCACGCGAACAACCTGGAAGCGGTGCTGACTTACGAGGGCACCGAAGAGATCCACACGCTGGCGATCGGCCAAGCCCTCACCGGCATCTCCGCGTATCGGTAGCCTCGGCCACGCGGTCGGGCCGGGAAGTCGGTACGCTTCGTCTGGAAAGGCGTCGGCTATGTCGGCGCGGCGGGGCGTTAGCTCAATGGCAGAGCAGTGGGCTTTTAACCCATTGGTTCAGGGTTCGACCCCCTGGCGCCCCACCAGCACCAGCACCAGCACCAGCACCAGCACCAGCACCAGCACCAGCACCAGCACCAGCACCAAATGCTGCTATAGATCTTGGTTTCGTGGACCGATGTCGAACTCCGGTGTCCGTCAGGTCATGGCCAGCCCCCGAGCGGTCACATAGAGCAACTGCCATGCAGCTCCCGGCGCGCCGAAGCGACCCCGCAGCGAGGGCGTGCCTATGCCGCTTCCGGCCGCCTAAACGCTGGCCGTAGCGCTGAGGAGCGCCACTGCTTCGTCAGCGGTGGCGAACACCGGCATCCGGCTGCTGTACAGGCCGCTGATCCGCAGTACCTTCTCCACCCGCGGCCGCGGCGCGATGAGGCCGAAACGGCACCCTGCCGCGTCGGCGTGGTTGGCGATCCGGACGAAGGCGCCGAGCCCGCGGGCGTCGCAGAAGGACAGGCCAGTCAGATCGAGCAGCAGCAGCCGGGCAGAGCGGGCGATGGCTGCGTATCCCTGCTCGACCACGCCCTCGCTCGTGACGAGATCCAGCTCTGCTGGCATACTCAAGATCTCGGTCCCGGCGCGGTCGGCCGCCATCCGGTTCTCGTCCCGGGTCATCGTCGTCGCCATCTGTCATCACCGTCCATTGATGCGTTCCAGCCCACGATCACATGGTGGCCTGCCTGGATGTTTAGGGCCGAAGGTCCTGACAGGAACAGGTGCTGAGTGACCGGTGAACCAGAGACCCTGACGAGACTGGGAAAGCCCGGCGGGAGCCCCGCGGACGATGGCATGGATCCCGCCGCTGCTCACCGGGCTCATGCCGGGGCCTCCCGATTCCTCCTCAGGTCAGTGCCTCCTCCGGTCACGACCGGTCCGGGAACTGCGGAGCTAGACAGCGTCTAGGTTCTCGCGGCTGCCGTAAGCGCACCGCCCGGACCCAGCCCCAGGTACGCAGGTCGCCGGCTTGACGTGGTTACTTGGGGTCAGAGGTCCCGACGTTCGGGGCCGGTCGGCCGGGCCCAGCCCGCCGGTACGCGCAGAAGAGCGAAGGACCGACCGGGGGGCCGCGGTCGTTCGGGCCTGCTGCCCACGTCTGCATGTGGATCCGGACGCTAGACGGAACTAGCGATCACCCCGCGGCGAGCGCGACTTCAGCCAGTGAACGTGCCCGTTGAAACAAAGAAGTCTGGACTCGGAGCGGGGCCTGGCCACCCCGAGCCCAGACGGGAGAGGGCGAGTAATCTCGGCCCCTCGGTAGAGATCATGCCGCTTGATTCTTAAACAACGCTAGGACGCAGCTGTGAACCCGCTTATCAAGTGAAGGTGCTGGATGCGCGGCAGCTAAGCGGCGACGTTACAGGCCGGCCGGCGGCTGGTCCGCGGCTAGCGGCATGCCAGGCGGCCAGGAGGCGAGCTGCTCGGTCACCTGGCCGGGAAGCTCACCCGAGGTCCAGCCGGCCAGCTGTGCTTGCTGGAGCGGGGGCTGCCCGCGCTGAGCGCATTCATCGCGGTCGAGAAACTCGGCCAGATACTCGGCCTCGTCGGCGTCGATCCCGATGACGACCCGGGTTCACCCCAGGTCTCTTTGAGCGAGTAGCCGACGTAGCTCACTACCGGCTGCCCGGGCGCGACCGCGAGTCCATGCAGCGCACGCCATTGTTCCCATGCCGATTCCAGGCGCGTCGCGGCGCGCTGAGCACGTGCGACCAATTCTGGATCACGCATCGTGCGACCCTCCCCTGAGAGCGGACCGGCCCCGGCAACGTGCCTTCTCGGATGTGCTCGACGGGCAATATCTCTGCCGGACAGCACCTTCGATGTGACACTCTGCCACCGGGGCCGACCCCCCATTCCTTTGATCGAGTGCTGCCGCATTCACCCTGAGCGGCGCTTGACAGGCACCGGCCTGGCGAAGACGGCAGAAGGTCACTCGGAACGCTGCTGCGGAATACCCGCGAGCAGTGCACGAACCTCAGTCTCCCGGTAGCGCCGGTGTCCCCCCAGCGTGCGGATCGAGGTCAGTTTTCCGGCCTTCGCCCACCGTGTGACGGTCTTGGGGTCGACGCGAAACATCGTGGCGACCTCCGCGGGCGTCAACAGCGGCTCAGCCTCTGGTGTACGTGCGGACATGTGTGTGGCCTCTCCTCCTGGACCAGTGTTGCGATCCTGCGTTTCTTGTGTTGCCTGGTGCTCCGTGGGGAGCCTGTCGGGGATGTCCTATATGGCCGACAGAGACCATATTGCCATCACCAGCGGTGACACGTCGACCACCAGGTGCATAGTTTCTGTACCGGGATGCCCAGTTAGTCCGCCGGTCACTGTCACTCAGGGTGAGTCTAGCGATACTTATCGTCGCACCGGGTCGGATTCGGGAATACTGTCCGTCAAGTATTCGCCGGCGGGGCCCGGGGCATTCAGTTCGCCAGCTCGAATTCTGCGAACGTGCGCCACCGGCTGTGCGCGCGCATATACATGGCGGCGGCGAGTTCGCACTCTCCCCCGGCCGCCCCGTCGATGGCGGCACGGATCTCGGCCACCGACTGGTCAGCGCAGAGCGCGTCGTCGCTGACCAGGTGCACCAGCCCTCCGTAGTCGAGTTCCACAAGTGAGTACGGGTGGAAATCCTCGAGCCAGCGGCCAACTTCGGCCAGGTCGCCCGCGGCCCGCGGCGGCTCCCAGGCAGCGTCGCCGACTCCGGCGGGCAGGCCGCGGAGAGCGGCCAGGCCACGCGCTACCCGCCTGCGGGCACGGGACATCGGCGTGGTGTAGACCAGCGCGCGCGTGGCCGGCGCGGTCGCCCGGGCCGGCGCCCGGCCCCGGTCCTGGCCGAGGGAAAGCCACCGCTCGGTCGCGTCGAACGGAACAAACCAGGCCAGCGGCACGGTCCAGATGCTGGCCAGGATGTGCAGCCGGATCGAGGGGCCGTGCGATCCGGCGTCCTCGAGCCGGGCCAGGGCAGCCATCGCCTGATCGTCGTCTCCGGCCGGTACCGTGCCCGGCAGCGGCGTACCGGCGGCCGAGAGCATCCGGCCGTAGGCCAGCAGGCAGCGCAGCCTGGTCTGCCACGGGCACACATAGGTAATGCCATCCGCATGGCGGACGTAGGCGTGCTCGCTCTCCCGCTGGGGTACCACCACCTGCGGCGCCGCGATGGCCCGGCGCAGCGCCTCGGCATGTTCCACCATGAGCGAGTCACGCCGCCGCGGCCGGGCGGCCGAGGCCGCGTACGCCGCCCACCGGGAACGGTCCGGTTCTCCGAACGCCGAGACCGGTTCGTAGATGCGGAGATACGCGGCGTAAGTCATCACTGTCGTATCGTGACATATCGGAACGCGGCAAAGGCATGGGTCACGGTAACGAGATCGTCTCTACCGGCAGTTACCAGCCAGCTAGTACGGAACGCATCGGGCTTCCCGCGCCTGCCGGGCATCACCGGGATCCGGCCCGCGAGCCTGTGCACGCAATACGCTTGGTTCCGATCCCGGTTCAACGGGGAGCCGGGACGGAATGAGAAGAGTCGCCATCGTGACCAACGTGTTCGCGATACCCCACAGGGAAAACGGCCGCCCCGGACCGGCGGACCACGAGCAGGTCGTCTTCTGCCAGGACCACCACACCGGGCTCAAGGCGATCATCGGCATCTACTCCACCGCATTGGGCCCCGCGCTCGGCGGTACCCGCTTCTACCCTTACGCCAGCGAAGAAGAGGCCCTCGCCGACGTGCTGAGGCTGTCGGCGGCCATGGCCTACAAGAACGCGCTGGCAGGCCTCGACCATGGCGGCGGCAAGGCGGTCATCATCGGTGATCCCGCCCAGATCAAGACCGAACCGCTGTTGCGCGCGTACGGCCGCTTCGTCGCCTCCCTCGGCGGCCGTTACGTCACCGCGTGTGACGTAGGCACGCGCAGCGAGGACATGGACATCGTCGCCAGGGAATGCCGCCACGTAACCGGCCGCACCATGGCGAACGGCGGCGCGGGCGACTCATCCGTGCTGACCGCGATGGGCGTCATGCACGGAATGCAGGCGGCGGCCGAGCATGCCTGGGGCAGCACCAGCCTGCGCGGCCGGACGGTCGGCGTCGAGGGAGTGGGTAAGGTCGGGCACCGGCTGGTCGGCCACCTCGTCGAGGCCGGGGCCGAGGTGGTTATCTGCGATGTCAGCACGGGCGCGATCGAAGCCGTCCGCGCTCGTCACCCGGAAGTCCGCGCGGTAGCGGACGTGGACGCGCTGATCGCGGAGAAACTGGACATTCTGGCGCCGTGCGCGCTGGGCGGGACACTGACGGACCGCGCGGTGAACACGCTCACCGCGCGCATCGTGTGCGGCGCCGCCAACAACCAGCTGGCCCATCACGGCATCGAGAAACTGCTGGTCGACCGGGATATCCTCTACGCGCCCGACTACGTGGTCAACTCGGGCGGCGTCATCCAGGTGGCAGACGAGCTGGCCGGCTTTAATTTCGATCGCGCCCGCGCGGCCACCGAGCAGATCTTCACTACCACCGCGAAAGTCCTGGCCATCGCGGACTCCGACGGCGTGCCGCCGTCGGTGGCCGCGGACCGCCTGGCCGAACGGCGGATGTCCGATGTCGGACGGCTGCGTGGAATCTGGCTGGGCACGATGGGATCAGCGTAGGCATCAGGGGCGCAAAGCAGGTACGGTTGTACCTGTACGGATGCTGGTGAACGTCGCGCTCCCCGCAGCGGGGTGGCGGCGGCGTCTGATGACGCACGAAACCAGCGAGGCGGAGATCATGGGGCCTTACTGGCTCCGGACGTTCGAGGGGGTCGAGCCAATGGGGCGCGGCCGAGCCAAGGCCAAGCAGGTGAAGGTTGCCCGTCAGCTCAAGTACAAGAGCGACGATACAGACCTTGACCGGCTGCGTGCGGAGTTCGGTGTCGGCGCGGACTCCGGCAACGGTAAGTACGATTCCGCCGCCGGAGACTACGACGACGATGAAGACGACGAGGACCCTAGGTACGAAGATGCCTGGAAAGACGCCGAGGATGCCTGACCGCGGCTGAGAAGCCCGGTCAGGATCCGACGCTCAGGCCGTCGAGTACGTGCTTACCTCGGTCGTTGTCCGCCACCGGGACGGGGTACTGCCCGTCGAAGCAGGCGCGGCATAGCCGGCTTTCCGGCAGTGTCGTCGCCTCGGTGAGTCCTGCCAGCGACACGTAGCCGAGCGAGTCGGCGCCGATCGAGGCGCAGATCTCTTCGGGCGAAAGGAGCCCCGCGATGAGTTCGGCGCGGGTGGCGAAATCGATGCCGTAGAAGCACGGCCACCGCACTGGCGGGGACGCGACCCGCACGTGGACCTCGCTGGCGCCCGCCTCGCGGAGCATCGCGACCAGCGCGCGCTGTGTGTTCCCGCGGACGATGGAATCGTCGACTACGACGATCCTGCGGCCGGCGATGGCATCCTTGAGCGGGTTCAGCTTCAGCTTGATGCCCCGCTCCCTGATGGTCTGGCTGGGCTGGATGAAGGTCCGGCCGACGTAGGAGTTCTTGACCAGCCCCTGGCCGAAGGGGATGCCACTGGCTTCGGCGAAGCCGATCGCCGCGGGCGTCCCCGACTCGGGCACCGGGATGACCAGGTCGGCGTCCGCGGGATGCTCGGCGGCAAGCTGCCTGCCGACCGCGACACGGGTGGCGTGCACTCCCCGGCCGGAGATCGTGGTGTCGGGTCGGGCCAGGTAGACGTACTCGAACAGGCACCCCCTCGGCTGCGGCGTCGCGAACGTCCGTGACCGCACCCCGCGCCCGTCGATGCAGACGAGTTCGCCGGGCGCGATCTCCCGCACGAACCTGGCCCCCACGATGTCCAGCGCGGCCGTCTCGCTCGCCACCACCCAGCCGCTGTCCAGCCGGCCGAGCACGAGCGGCCGGAAGCCGTGCGGGTCCCGCGCCGCGTACAGCGTCTGCTCGTCCATGAAGACCAGCGAGTACGCGCCCTTGGCCAGCGGCAGCACCGTCGCCGCCGCAGTCTCGACCACACTGGCCGCCGGGTCGGCGGGCCCCGCGCCGGAGGCCGGGCCGACGACGGCCCCGTCGAGCGCGGCCCCGTCGAGCGCGGCACGGTCGCTGAGGAACAGCGCGGTGAGCACGTCGGTGTCTGACGTCGCCACGATGCCGGTGCTGCCCTGGCCGGGGCCGCCGAGCAGGGCGGCGAGTTCGCGGGTGTTGATCAGGTTCCCGTTGTGCCCGAGTGCCAGGCTCGTCTTGCCGGTGGAGCGGAAGGTCGGCTGCGCGTTGGCCCAGACCGAGGCACCGGTGGTCGAGTACCGGCAGTGACCCACCGCGATGTGACCGCGGAGCGCGGTCAGGGCGGGCTCGTCGAATACCTGGGCGACCAGCCCCATCTCCTTGTGCACCATGATGCGACTGCCGTCGCTGACCGCGATGCCCGCGGATTCCTGGCCGCGGTGCTGCAGCGCGTACAGGCCGTAGTAGGCGAGCTTGGCCACGTCCTCGTTCGGGGCCCAGACCCCGAACACGCCGCAGGCGTCTCGTGGCGGCCGGTCCTCGGGGAAGAGCTCATCCGTGAGACGACCGTCGGGGGGTGTCACTGAAACAGTTTATTCGCTGTTTCTTTTCAAAAGTTCGCGTTATTCAGATCCTGGTGGGGGTGCGCGCCGACCCTACCGGCATCGTGTTCCCCCGATGCTCGCGTTATCCAGGTTCCCGCGATGGTCCTCACCGTAGCCTGGCATCGACCGCTCGCCCAGGCCTATGGCCCGGGCTCGCAGCCGATCCTGGATAACGCTCCCGGGTGCTCGCACGGGCCAAGGCCCGTACTCACAGCCGATTCTGAATAACGCTCACAGGAGCGGCAGGTAGGCGCCAAGATCCGCACGCGGGCCGCTCGCGTGCACGGCGCCGGAGCGGACCGCGTCGGTCCAGTCGAGCCGGCCGGCCGCCAGCCGGATCCAGGTCTCCGGGTCGGTCTCGACCACGTTCGGCGGCGTGCCCCTGGTATGTACCGGGCCGGGCAGACATTGCACGGCCGCTACCGGCGGGACACGAACCTCCAGGACACGGCCTGGATGGCGGGCGGCCAGCGCGTACAGGAGGTACCTGGCCGCGACGCGCTGGGCTTCCGGGTCGACAGAAACGCCCGCGTCCAGTGCGCGCAGCACGGCCGCGACGCTTTCCGGTCCGCGCGGGTCGGGACGCCGGGGCGGCATCTGGTCAGCCGATGGTCAGCCGAACAACGCCGGCAGCGTCTGGCCGTGCACGGCAGCGAGTTCGGTCAGCGGGATGGCGAAGCAGCCGGAAGCGACCAGGCTGTCGCCGCCGACGGTGCCGATGTTCTCGCCCGGTACGCCGTGCGCGTCGCGAAGCTGGCCGAAGGCTGCCTCCGCGCCCGGGCGGACGGCCACGACGGCACGCCCGGCCGACTCGCTGAACAAGGCGGTGAACGGGTCGCCAGGCAGCCGGACCGCGCAGCCGATCCCGCCGCGCAGGCACGACTCGGCGAGCGCGACCGCCAGTCCTCCGTCGGACAGGTCGTGGGCCGCGGACAGCAGGCCGGCCGCGGCCGCCGCGGCGAGCAGGGCCGCCAGCCGCCGTTCGGCGTCGAGGTCGGGCGCTGGCGGACGGCCGCCCAGATGACCGTGGACCACGTGCGCCCAGGCCGAGCCGCCGAACTCGGCCTCGGTTCGGCCGAGCAGCATGAGAGGACCCGAGGCGTCACGGAACCCGAGACCCACCCGCCGGCGCACGTCGTCGTGGACGCCGAGCACCCCGATGACCGGGGTGGGATGAATGGCTACCGTCCCGGTCTGGTTGTAGAAGCTGACGTTCCCGCCGGTGACCGGGACGCCGAGGGCGGCGCAGCCGTCCGCGAGCCCGCGCACGGCCTCGGCGAACTGCCACATCACCGCGGGGTCCTCCGGCGAGCCGAAGTTCAGGCAGTTCGTCACGGCCAGCGGGCGCGCCCCGGTGACCGCCACGTTCCGGTAGGCCTCGGACAGCGCCAGCTGGGTGCCCAGGTAGGGGTCGAGCCGGCAGTAGCGGCCGTTGCCGTCGGTAGCCAGCGCGATGCCGAGCCCGGTCGCCTCGTCTACCCGGATCAGACCGCCATCTTCCGGCATGGCCAGCACGGTGTCGCCGCGGACGTACCGGTCGTACTGATCGGTGACCCAGCTCTTGTCGGCCAGACCGGGCGAGGAGAGCAGGGCCAGCAGGTCCGCGCGCAGGCCCGCGCCGTCCGCCGGGCGAGGCAGCGCGGCGGGGTCGTCGGCGGCCAGCGCATCCTGGGCCGCCGGGCGCATCGCTGGCCTGGCGTAGACCGGGCCGTCGGCCGCGGAGGAGGGCGGGATGTCCACCACCGGCTCGCCGTGCCAGGTCATGACGAGCCGGCCGGTGTCTGTCACCTCGCCGATCACCGCGGCCCTGACATCCCACTTGGCGCAGACGCCGAGGAACTGATCCACGCGGGCGGGCTCGACGACCGCCATCATGCGTTCCTGCGACTCGCTCATCAAGATCTCGGGCGGCCCCAGCGACGCGTCCCGCAGCGGCACCTCGTCCAGCCGGACCAGCATGCCGCCGGTGCCCGCCGCCGCCAGCTCGGTAGTCGCGCAGGCGACCCCGGCCGCGCCGAGGTCCTGGATGCCGACGACCAGGCCGCCCGCGAAGAGCTCAAGACAGCACTCGACGAGCAGCTTCTCGGTGAACGGATCCCCCACCTGGACGCTGGGCCGCTTCGCGGCGTCCCCACCCACCTCCCCTCCCCCCTTACTTGCACCGAACGTCGCACTGGCCAGCACGGAGGCTCCGCCCACGCCGTCGGGACCGGTCGTGGACCCGAACAGGATCACCTGGTTACCCGGCCCGCTGGCCTGCGCGACCTGCAGGTCGCCGTGCCGCATCACCCCGACGCAGAGCGCGTTGACCAGCGGATTTCCCGCGTAGCTCGAGTCGAAGTCGAGCTCGCCGCCGATGTTGGGCAGGCCCAGGCAGTTCCCGTAGAACGAGATGCCGCTGACCACGCCGGGCAGCACCCGGGCGGTGTCGGGGGCCGTGGCCGGCCCGAACCGCAGCGCGTCCATCACCGCGACCGGGCGCGCGCCCATCGCGAGGATGTCGCGGACGATGCCGCCGACGCCGGTGGCCGCGCCCTGGTGGGGCTCTACGTACGACGGATGGTTGTGCGATTCGATCTTGAAGGTGACCGCGTACCCCTGGCCGATGTCCACCACTCCGGCGTTGTGGCCGATGCCCGCGAGCAGCGCGTCAGACCGCGGCGCCTTGGCCGCGAACTGCCTCAGGTGCACCTTGGAGGACTTGTAGGAGCAGTGCTCGCTCCACATGACCGAGTACAGGGCCAGCTCGGCGCTGGTCGGGCGGCGTCCGAGGGTGTCCACGATCTTCTCGTACTCGGCCTGCGTCAGGCCCAGCTCGGCAAAGGGCTGAGGCAAACCACCCGTGGCGGCCGCCCGCGCCACCGTGTCCGCCCCGGTCACGCGATGACCCCCGCGGAAACAACTGAGGCGAAGAAGCCGAGGCCGTCGGCCGACGGCCCGGTAAGCGAATCGACCGCGTGCTCGGGATGCGGCATCAGGCCGACCACGTTGCCCTCCGCGTTGCACACCCCGGCGATGCCGGCCGCCGAGCCGTTCGGGTTATCACCGGCGTAGGAGAGGACGACCTGGCCGGACGCCTCCAGGTCGGCTAGCGTGCCCGGGTCGGCGGCGTAGGCTCCCTCGCCGCTCTTCAGCGGCACCACGATCTGCTCTCCGCCGGAGTAGGCCCGCGTCCACGCCGTCCGCGCGTTCTCGACCCGCAGCCGCAGGTCCCTGGTGATGAACTTCAGCCCGGCGTTGCGGGTCAGCGCGCCGGGCAGCAGGTGCGCCTCGCAAAGGATCTGGAACCCGTTGCAGATGCCAAGCACCGGCAGGCCGGCCCGGGCGGCGGGCACCAGCTCGCTCATCACCGGGGCGAACCTGGCGATGGCCCCGCAGCGCAGGTAGTCGCCGTAGGAGAAGCCGCCGGGCAGGATCGCCGCGTCCACGCCGCGCAGGTCGCGGTCGCCGTGCCAGAGCACGACCGGCTCCGCCCCGGCGAGCCGGACGGCACGCGCCGCATCCCGGTCATCGAGCGACCCCGGAAAAGTAATGACCCCTATCCGCACCCACGCAGTGTATTTCCCTCGCGAGCCAAAGGGCCGCCGGCAGCGACTGGACTGTGCTTTCCCCTCGGACCCACCCCAGGCGCGAGGAACGAGCGACGAGGGAAGGAGCCGCAGTGAAGGGGGATGGGCCCGGGGGGCGGGAGCCCCCCGGGCACGGAAAAGGTGGGCGGGGGCCCGGAGGCGAGTGAGAAGAGCAGAGCTAGCTGGCCACCCGGAGCTGGCGCAGCGGAGCGTCCGTTGACCAGCTGATGTGCTTGCGCATGGTCACGACCGTCCCGTGCCCGGGGCGGCTGTCCAGGGTGACGTTGTCCACGCAGGCCCGCATGACGGCCAGGCCGCGGCCCGACTCGGGCAGCTCGGCGACCGGGGTCCGCTGCGGGTCAGCTCCCGCCTCCTCCGCGCCGTACGGCGCCAGCCCAATCCCGTCGTCCGCCACCTCGACCTGGCAGCCGACCGCCCCGAGGCTGGTGACCACCGCGTAACCCCGGACTTGCCGGCCGCCGTGGGTGAGGACGTTGGTGCAGGCTTCGGTGGCCGCGAGCAGGATGTCGTACACCGATTCATCGTCCACGCCAAGCCTGCGCAGGGTGTCGCCGAGGACGCGGCGCATAACCGGGACGCTGAGCGTCTCGCACTGGAATACCAAACAGAACTTCACATCAGGAACCGACTTCACACGCACCGCGCCACCCGTACTCACACTTCGAGTGATTCCCCGTTAACGCCGCTGAAACCGTCCATGCAAAAGTCAAATGAACGTGCATTGCGTCCGCTCACTCCGGGTGCAGCGTAAAGTCCTCGATAACCGGGTTGGATAGCAGGTCCCGCGCCAGGTTTGTGATAGCTGTCACAGCCGCCTCGTCGACAGGCCCGTCGAGTTCCACCTCGAACCGCTTTCCCTGCCTGACCCCGAGCACCTGTCCGAACCCCAGGCGGTGGCACGCGCTGGCGATGGCCTCCCCCTGCGGGTCATGTATCTCCGGCTTGAGCATGACTTCCACGATCATCCGCGGCACGTATCCTCCAGGGCAATCAGGGCATATATCGTCAGGTGAGGAGCGTCCCACGGGGAAGCGGACGCGTGCGCCCCACCGGGCCGCAGCGTACGCGACAGCTCCGCGGTATATGCGTCCGGGAACCTAAGGCCATCTGGCCGGTGCTGGTGATCCCAGTCCCGGCCCGGAAAGGAGTGGCACGTGACCGTCGAATCCGGCGCCGCGACCACCGCCGCACCACCTGACCAAACATTCGTCCAGCTGCTTACCCCGGAGGGTGAGCGGATCGACCATCCCGACTACCCGCTGGACCTCTCCGCCACCGAGATCAGGGACCTGTACCGGGACCTGGTGCTGGTCCGCAGGATCGACACCGAGGCGATTTCCCTGCAGCGCCAGGGCGAGCTCGGCATCTGGGCCTCGCTGCTCGGGCAGGAGGCCGCCCAGATCGGGTCCGGGCGGGCGCTGAGCCCAAACGACATGGTGTTTCCCACCTACCGCGAGCACGGCGTGGCCTGGTGCCGCGGCATCGACCCGGTGAAGCTGCTCGAACTCTACCGGGGGGTCAGCCACGGCGGCTGGGCGCCCGAGGAGCACAAGTTCCACCTGTACACGATCGTGATCGGCAGTCAGACCCTGCACGCCACCGGCTACGCGATGGGCATCCAGCGCGACGGGGCCGTCGGCGGGGACCCGGATAACCCGAAGACCCCGGAGCGCCCGGGCGAGGCGGTCATCGCCTACTTCGGCGACGGCGCCATCAGCCAGGGCGACGTCAACGAGGCCTTCGTATTCGCGTCGGTGTTCAACGCCCCGATCGTGTTCTTCTGCCAGAACAACCAGTGGGCGATCTCCGAACCCCTGGAGAAGCAGAGCCGCATCCCCCTCTACCAGCGGGCCCGCGGCTTCGGCTTCCCTGGCCTGCGCGTGGACGGCAACGACGTGCTGGCCTGTTACGCGGTGACGCGGAAGGCCATGCAGGCGGCCAGGGAAGGCCAGGGCCCCACCCTCATCGAGGCGTTCACCTATCGCATGGGCGCCCACACCACCACCGACGACCCCACCAGGTACCGGCTGGCCAGCGAGCTGGAGATGTGGAAGCTGAAGGACCCCATCGAGCGGGTCAGGGCCTACCTGGTCCGCACCGGGCTGGCCGAACCCGCGTTCTTCGCCGACGTGGACGCCGAAGCCAAACAGGTCGGCGCCCGGGTCCGCGAGGCGTGCCGGACGATGCCCGACCCGCCGCCGCTGGCCATCTTCGACAACGTGTACGCCGAGCCCACCGCGATCTTGCGGGCCGAACGCGAGCAGTACGCCGCGTACCTGGACTCCTTCGAGACAGGGGCGGGGCGATGACCACTCTGACCCTGTCCCGGGCGCTGAACGAGGGACTGCGGAAGGCGCTCGAGAACGACCCCAAGGTCCTGATCATGGGCGAGGACGTCGGCAAGCTCGGCGGCGTCTTCCGCGTCACCGACGGCCTGCAGAAGGACTTCGGCGAGGCCAGGGTCATCGACACGCCGCTCGCCGAGTCCGGCATCGTCGGCACGGCGATCGGCCTGGCGCTGCGCGGGTACCGGCCGGTCTGCGAGATCCAGTTCGACGGCTTCGTGTACCCGGCGGCCGACCAGATCATCAGCCAGCTGGCCAAGATGCGGTACCGGTCCCGCGGCCACGTCAGCCTGCCGGTGGTGATCCGCATCCCGTGCGGCGGCGGCATCGGCGCGGTCGAGCACCACAGCGAGTCTCCCGAGGCCATCTTCGCGCACACGGCCGGCCTGCGGGTCGTCGCCTGCGCGGACCCGGCCGACGCGTTCGCCATGATCCAGCAGTCGATCAGCTCCGACGACCCGGTGATCTTCTTCGAGCCGAAGCGGCGCTACTGGGACAAGGGCGAGGTCGACACCGCGAGCGGCGTGGCGAACGCGCTGCCGTTCGACCGGGCCAAGACCGTGCTCGAGGGCACCGACGTGACCCTGCTCGGCTACGGCCCGCTGGTGCGCACCTGCGCCGAATCCGCGATCGCCGCCCGCGAGGACGGCCGCAGCATCGAGGTCATCGACCTGCGCTCGCTCTCCCCGCTGGACGAGGACGCGATCTGCGCCTCGGTGCGCAAGACCGGCCGCTGCGTCGTCGCGCACGAGGCGCCGGTGTACGCCGGGCTCGGGGCCGAGATCGCCGCCCGGGTGACCGAGCGGTGCTTCTACCATCTCGAGGCGCCGGTGCTGCGCGTCGGCGGCTTCGCCACCCCCTATCCGCCGTCCCGGCTCGAGGATCACTACCTGCCCGATCTGGACCGGATCCTGGACGCCGTCGACCGCACGTTCGGTTTCTGAGGAGCGGTCATGACCGAACTGAAGGAGTTCAAGCTCCCGGACGCGGGCGAGGGCCTGACCGAAGCCGACATCGTGGCCTGGCACGTCAAGCCGGGTGACCAGGTCGAGGACGGCCAGATCATCGTGGAGGTCGAGACCGCCAAGGCGGTGGTCGAGCTGCCGTCCCCGTGGGACGGCACGGTCGCCCGGCTGCTGGCCGAGGAGGGCGAGACCGTCGAGGTCGGCGTGCCGATCATCGCGATCGAGGTGGCGGGCGCCGGCGCCAGTCCTCGGGTCCAGCCGGCCGTAGCCGCTTCCGGTCAGGAAAAAGCCGATGATGCCGAACGAGCCAGGGTTCCTGCCCCGGCTCCGGCCGATAGCCCAGGAACCGATAAGCCCGAACGCCACGCGGTTCTGGTCGGCTACGGCGTCAAGGCATCGTCGACCACGCGCCGCGCGCGCAAGACCGCCCCGCACACCACCGCGGAGCTGGCCGCCGAACCAGGCGCACCCGCGGTCCGGGCGCTGGCCAAGCCGCCGGTGCGCAAGCTGGCCAAGGACCTCGGCATCAGCCTGGCCGAGCTGGCAGGCAGCGGCCCGGAGGGCTCTATCACCCGGGATGACGTGCAGCGGGCGGCGGCCACGGGTACCCAGGTCCGTTCGGGATATTCCGGGGTGGAAAACGGGGCCCGGGCCGGTCACCTGACCGCGGGCACCAGCCCCGGCGGGGAAGAGCGCATCCCGATCCGGGGGGTGCGCAAGCACATGGCCGCGGCCATGGTGTCGAGCGCGTTCACCGCGCCGCACGTCACCGAGTTCCTGCAGGTCGACGTCACCGAGACGATGGCGGCGGTAAGACGCGTCCGCGAGCTGCCCGAATTCGCGGAGCTTCGGCCCTCGCCGCTGCTCTTCGTGGCCCGGGCGCTGCTCATCGCGGTGGCCAGGCATCCGCTCGTCAACTCGTCCTGGGACGCCGCCGCGGAGGAGATCGTGGTCAAGCGCTACGTGAACCTCGGCATCGCGGTGGCGGCCGACCGCGGCCTCATCGTGCCGAACATCAAGAACGCGGACGCGCTGCCGCTGCCCGAACTGGCCCGCAGCCTGCAGGCGCTGGCTGAGACCGGGCGGGCCGGCAAGGCCACCCCGGCCGATCTGGCGGGCGGCACGATCACGATCACCAACGTCGGGGTGTTCGGGGTGGACGCCGGCACCCCGATCCTCACCCCCGGAGAGACCGCCATCCTCGCGTTCGGGCAGGTCAAGGACACGCCCTGGGTGGTCGACGGGCAGCTCGCGGTGCGTAAGGCCTGCACCTTGTCGCTGTCGTTCGACCATCGCATCGTGGACGGCGAGCTCGGTTCCGCCGTCCTGCGCGACATCGGTGCCATGCTCGAGGACCCGGTCCGGATGCTCGCCTGGGGCTAGAAGGCGCCCTCAGGCAGGTCCATCAGGTCCAGGCTGGTCGCCTCGACGACGGAACGTTCGACGGCCAGCCGGGGCAGCACGGTGGCGGCGAAGAACCGGCCCGCGCCCAGCTTGCCCGCGTAGAAGTCGCGATCGGGGGAACCGGCGGCGATCTCGTCCAGCTTCCGCAGGGCGATCTCGGCGTGGGTCAGGAGCAGCCATCCGATCACCAGGTCGCCGAGCGCCATCAGCAGCCTGGTGGTGTTCAGCCCGGTCTTGTAGATCTCGGCGGGCTGGTCCGCCGACGCCATCAGGAAGCCCACCATGGCACCGACCATGGCCTCGACGTGCCCGGCGGCCTCGGCCAGCGCGGCCCGTTCGGCCTTGAGCCTGCCGTTGCCGCCGTCCGCGGCGGCGAAGTCCTTGATCGTGGCGAGCAGAGCCCCGAATGCCTTGCCGTTGTCCCTGACGATCTTGCGGAAGAACAGGTCCATGCTCTGGATCCCGGTGGTTCCCTCGTACAGGCTGTCGATCTTCGCGTCCCTGATGTACTGCTCGATCGGGTAATCCTGGAGGAACCCGGAGCCGCCGAGCGTCTGCAGGGACAGGGTGAGCAGCTCATAGGAGCGCTCGGAGCCGACGCCCTTGACCACCGGCAGCAGCAGGTCGTTCAGGCCCGCGGCGGCCTCGTCCGTGCGACCCTGCGCCGCCGCGATCTGGAGCGTGTCCTGGATCGTGGCCGTGTACAGGACGAGCGCCCGCATGCCTTCGGTGTAGGCCTTCTGCAGCATCAGCATGCGGCGGACGTCGGGGTGGTGGATGATCGTCACGCGCGGCGCGGTCTTGTCCGTCATCTGGGCGAGGTCGGCGCCCTGCACCCGGTTCCTGGCGAAGTCCAGCGCGTTCAGGTAGCCGGTGGACAAGGTGGCGATGGCCTTGGTCCCGACCATCATCCGGGCATCCTCGATGATCTCGAACATCTGCCTGATGCCGTCGTGCACGCCGCCGATCAGGGTGCCTACCGCCTGGCGGCCTCCTGGTTGCACTGCGCCGAACGTCACCTCGCAGGTGGTCGAGGCCTTCAGGCCCATCTTGTGCTCGACGTTAGTGACGACGACGCCGTTGCGCTCGCCCAGCGTCCCGTCCTCGGCGACCAGGTACTTGGGCACCAGGAACATCGACAGCCCCTTGGTGCCCGGACCGTGCCCTTCCGGCCTGGCCAGCACGAGGTGGAAGATGTTGTCCGCCAGGTCGTGCTCGGCGCTGGTGATGAACCGCTTGACCCCCTCGATGTGCCAGGTCCCGTCCGGCTGCTCGATGGCCCTGGTCCGGCCGGCGCCGACGTCGGATCCGGCGTCGGGCTCGGTCAGCACCATGGTGGCGCCCCACTCGTGCTCGATGGCCTGCTCGGCGAAGCGCTTCTGCTCGGGCGTGCCGAGGTCCCACAGCACGCGCGCCATCGTGTGCCCGCTCGCGTACATCCACACGGCCGGGTTGGAGCCGAGGATCAGCTCGGCCATGGCCCAGTTCAACGACCTGGGCGCCGCGGTCCCGCCCAGCTCCGCGGGCAGGGACACCCGGTACCACTCGGCGTCCATGAAGGCGCGATAAGACTTGCGCAGCGGCTCGGGGATCCGCACTGAGTGGGTAGCCGGGTCGAACACCGGCGGGTTCCGGTCCGCGTCGGCGAAGGACTCGGCCAGCGGGCCGGTCGCCATCCGCTCGAGCTCGTCGAGGATGCCACGGACGGTCTCCTCGTCAAGTTCCGGGTAGGGGGGCTGACCGAGCAGATCCTGACGCCGCAGCGCCTCGAAGAGGTTGAACTCGATGTCTCGCAGGTTGCTCTTGTAGTGGCTCATCCGCTGCTCCGCCGTGTCGCCGTTCACCGTGCCTGGTTCTATGCTACCCGCTAGTAACAAGTCTGGCGAGCCGCGCCCGTTCTACGGTTGGCGGACACAAATGGCTCCGCGCGTCACCATTGGCTGGATGTCCTAATTTTTAGGAGTTTTCACATATCGTTGATCACTCGCGACTACGCTTCGCTTGTGTGACAGACGTTCGCGATCCCTCCACGGGCCGGCCCGCGCGACGGCCAGGCGTGGACGTACCGTCGGATATGCCGTCACTGCAGGGGACGGGACGGGGAGAACTGGGGACGATGCCGCTGCGAGGTGAATTCTCGCCCGAACCAGGTTCGCCGGGGGCCGACATCGCTGGATACGGTCAGCCGGACGCCGACACGCTGGCCCGCAGGCAGCCGGGGACGGGTCCTGTTCACCCCCGCCAGCCGCAAGCCAGGCTTATCGCCCCGGGCGGCC
>JBKQQQ010000556.1:0-16478 GCA_052144275.1 Streptosporangiaceae bacterium | reverse complement strand
GTCAGCGCGCCCGGCAGGATTCGAACCCGCGACCCGCTGCTTAGAAGGCAGCTGCTCTGTCCGGCTGAGCTACGGGCGCCCGAACGTAATTGTGCACGGCCAAGATCACATGACGGCTACGCGCGGGTCGCAGTGTGTCGCGCCTGCGAAGCCGCGGTACCTCGGCGAGGAAACGAGCCGGCGGGCCGAGGTAACTCCCCAAACCCCAGAGCGTACCCGAACCCTGGCATCAGTCAGAAAGCTTTTCGAGCCCGCTCACGGCACAACCGGACCGGCGGCACCCGCATCCCGCTTGTGAGCACGGTCAAAAGCATGACCAGCCTTCCTGACCTGCCCATTCACAGTAGAACTATGTACCTAAGGTAGATGGGCCTTAGCTATATATCTCAACACTCCGCCCCCGCTGCGATCATGAAATCAGCGCAACATCAGCCGGCCGAGTCCAGCCGCGCCCGCTGGTCAGCCGTGAGCTCGAGGTCCACCGCCGCCAGGCTCTCCTCGAGCTGCGCCACCGACGACGCCCCCACCAGCGGGATAACCGGCAGGTCCCCGCCCATCAGCCACGCCAGCACCACCTGGTTGGCCGTCGCCCCCGTCTCAGCCGCCACCGCCCGCAAGACAGCGAGCCGCGCCGAAGTCCCCGCATGAGAGAACTCCGGCCCGAGCGGCTTGTCCGCCCGGACGTACGCCCCGCTCAGCAGCGGCGAGTAAGCCACCAGCGTCAGCCCAGGCGACGAACGCACGTAGCTGAGCAGATCCCCGCTCGCCACCCCGGCCGAACCATCCACCGCCCGCCGCCCCGGCATGTCAGCACGCGGCCGCGCCGGCCTCGACGTACCGGTCCAGGATCACGAACGACGTCGCCTCGCCGGTCCGGCTGCCCATCAGCATCGCGTCCAGGCTCAGCACGCTCACCTCGCGCCTGGTGGCCGGGTCGGTCCCGATCATGCGGTATCTCATAGAAAACGAGTCTCGGACATAGAGCGCTCTCTAAGTCAACCCGGGAACTACGTCAAACCCAGGGACCGCCTCACCGAGCGCCGGATCCCGGCCGCGTCAAGCCCTTGCCAGGCGGCGTGATCAGAAGGCGTCCCGTACCGCCGCAGCTCAGCACCCTGGACCCCGAGGCTCAGCAGCCGGTGCGGCCGCGAAGCCAGCGCCGAAGACACGGCGAACACGGACGTTCCCGCCAGGTAGGGCTCGACCAGCACGACGGCACCCGCGGAGGCCCCGCGGTCCCGCCCGCCCGCATCGGCCGCCCGCCGCAGCCCGCCGCAGCCCGCCTCGGCCGATGGTCCTAGGCCCCAGGGGGCAGAATGGCGTGGTGCCCACACGAAAACGGCGTCTCACGCGCGCCTCTGGCTGGCCGCTGGCCGCCGGGCTGGTGGCCGGCGTGGCGCTCGACGCGCTGCTCGGCGACCCGCGCCGCGGTCATCCGGTGGCGGCGTTCGGCCGCGCCGCCGCGGCGCTCGAGGCCCGCGACTACGCCGACAGCCGGGGCCGCGGTGCCGCGCACACGGCCGCCTGCGTGCTGGCCGTCGCCGCGCCCGCCGCGGTCCTGCACCGCCGTACGCGGGGTCGGCCGCCGTGGCAGGCGGCCGCGGCCGCGCTCGCGGTCTGGGCCGTCACCGGTGCCCGTTCGCTCCATCATGAGGCCGAACGTGCCCGGCTCTCCCTCCACCGCCACGACCTTGCCTCGGCCCGCGAAGTCCTGCCCAGCTTGTGCGGCCGCGACCCGGCCCAGCTGGACGCCGGGCAGATCACCCGGGCGGTGATCGAGTCGGTCGCCGAGAACACCTCGGACGCTGTGGTGGCGCCGCTGCTGTGGGGCGCGGTGGCCGGGATCCCCGGACTGGTCGCGTACCGCGCGGTCAATACGCTCGACGCGATGGTGGGCCACCGTTCGGCCAGGTACCTGCGGTTCGGCTGGGCCTCGGCACGCCTGGACGACGTGGCCAACTGGATTCCGGCCCGTGTCACCGCCGCGCTGACCGCGGCCTGTGCCCCGCTGGTGACGAGAACCAGCCCCGTGCGGGTCCTGCGCGTCGTGCGCCGCGACGGCGGCCGTCATCCGAGCCCGAACGCGGGCCGGTGCGAGGCCGCGTTCGCGGCGGCGCTCGGTGTCCGCCTCGGCGGGACGAACGTCTACGGCGGCGTGGCCGAGGCGCGCCCGGAGCTTGGGGAGGGGCACGCCCCCGAGTCGGAGGACATCCGCCGTGCGATCGTCCTGTCCAGGGCGGTCACCGTGTCCGCGACCGCCCTGGCCGTGCTGGCTGTGCTAGCCGGTGATGGCCGGGCTTACCGGCGCAGGAAGAAGCCGACCAGCCAGATAACCAGCGCCGCGATGGCCACCCACCACAGCACGTGCAGGGCGAATCCGGCGCCGGCGACGATCAGGATGATCAGTAGGGCCAGCAGCATGAGCATCATTTCGGGCCTCCTTCTTAAGCCTTAGCGCCCTACAGGTACCCTCCTGGATTTCGCCAAACATCCCGCCAAGTAGCCTGCATCCGTGCGAGGGACGCTGCTGGTCGCCGGGACGGGTTCGGACGCGGGCAAGAGCGTGCTGGTGGCCGGGCTGTGCCGGTGGCTGGCCCGGCAGGGCGTGAAGGTGGCGCCGTTCAAGGCGCAGAACATGTCGCTGAACTCGTTCGTGACGCTGGACGGCGCCGAGATCGGCCGCGCCCAGGCGATGCAGGCGGCCGCGGCGGGCATCGAGCCGGCCGCCGACATGAACCCGGTGCTGCTCAAGCCGGGCAGCGACCGGCGCAGCCAGGTGATCGTGCTCGGCCACCCAGAAGCCGAAGCCGACGCGGTGGGCTACCGGTCGCACGCACCGCGCCTGAAGCAGGTCGCGCTGGACAGCCTGGCCCGGCTGCGGGACGTCTACGACGTGGTCATCTGCGAGGGCGCGGGCAGCCCGGCCGAGATCAACCTGCGCGACACCGACGTGGCCAACATGGGCCTGGCCCGGGCGGCCGGCCTGCCGGTCATCGTGGTCGGGGACATCGACCGCGGCGGGGTGTTCGCCGCCATGTACGGCACGCTGGCCCTGCTCTCGCCCGCCGACCAGGCGCTCATCTCCGGCTTCGTGATCAACAAGTTCCGGGGCGCCCCGGAACTGCTGGACAGCGGCCTGGCCATGCTGCAGCACCGCACCGGCCGCCCGGTCTACGGCGTCCTGCCCTGGCGGGAAGGCCTCTGGCTGGACGCCGAAGACTCGCTCTCCCTGACCACCCGCGAGTCGTCTCCTGCCACCCGCGAGCGCCCTCCCCGTGACCACTCGACCACGCTCGACCGTAGCGTAGAACCCAGTTCGTTCGGCGGTAAAGATTTTCTCCGGGTCGCGGTGGTCAGCCTGCCGCGGATCAGCAACTTCACCGACGTGGACGCGCTGTCGGCCGAGCCCGGCGTGCTGGTGCGGTTCGCGGTGACCCCGGCCGACCTAGCCGACGCGGACCTGGTGGTGCTGCCCGGGTCCCGGGCCACCGTCGCCGACCTGGCCTGGCTGCGGGACCGCGGCCTGGCCGATGCGGTCACCGAGCGGGCCCGGGCCGGCCGGCCGGTGCTCGGCATCTGCGGCGGCTACCAGATGATGGCCGGCCAGATCGACGACCCCGTGGAATCGCGCCGCGGGCAGATCGACGGGCTCGGGCTGCTGCCGGTGCGCGTCCGGTTCGGCCGCCAGAAGATCCTGCGCCGCCCGCGGGGCCGCGCGCTGGGCGCGCCGGTGGCCGGGTACGAGATCCATCACGGCGTCGCCGAGGTCACCGACCCGGAGGGAAGCGGGACGGAGCCGTTCCTCGACGGCTGCCGCCGCGGCGCGGTGTGGGGCACCAGCTGGCACGGGGTCCTGGAGAACGACGAGTTCAGGCGCGCGTTCCTGGCCGAGGTGGCGGCGCTGGCCGGCCGGGACTTCACACCCGCGCCCGGCACCGATTTCGCCGCCGTGCGGGAGGCGAGGCTGGACGCGCTCGGTGACCTGGTCGCCGGCCATCTCGACACCGCCGCGCTGAGCCAGCTGATCTCCGGCGGGCCGGTGCCCGGCCTGCCCACGCTGACCGCATCACTCAACCCCGCGTCGGCCACACCACTCAACCACGATCGATAGGGTTTTGTTCATGCCCGACAAGGTCCTTTACACCGCAGAGGCCACGTCGACGGGGGATGGCCGCAGCGGCCACGTCGTTTCGTCGGATCATCGCCTCGATCTCGACCTCGCGCCGCCGGCCGAAATGGGCGGCAGCGGCAACGGCACCAACCCCGAGCAGTTGTTCGCCGCCGGCTACTCGGCCTGCTTCCACAGCGCGCTGCGCCTGGTGGCCCGCCGGGCCAGGGTGGATCCCGGCGAGTCCACCGTGACCGCCGAGGTGGGCATCGGGCCCGAGGGCGAGGCCTACGGCCTCGTGGTCACGCTGATCATTCACGTTCCCGGCCTGGACCGGGATCGGACGCGGGAACTCGCCGAGGCGGCGCACCAGGTGTGTCCGTACTCGCGGGCCACCCGCGGCAACATCAGCGTCGAGTTGCGCGTCCCGTAGCGTGTCCGGCCAGGCGGTTTCCCCGCCGGAGTTGCGGGTAGGACATCCGCCAGGGCGCCGGCCGGGCGCACGGGCTGGCCGGCGACACCGCGGACCTGCTGGTGCCGTTCATGTTCATCCTGTGGCAGGCGACCACGGAGGCGCCGGCCGACGGGGAGGCGCTCGCCGTCGGCGTCAGGGTCTCCGGCCGCAACGCCGTCGACTACCTGGTGAACATCACCTCCGAGGGCCTGGGCTACGCTCAGGAAGACGTGTCCGGCATGCCTGCCGTGATCGAGTTCGATCCCGGGAGCCTGATGCTGACCGCGTTCGGGCGGGTGAACGCGGGCACCATCCGGGGCAATCGCGCGGTGGCCGACCGGTTCCTGAACTCGTTCTTCCGGATCTAAGGGGCGCTGGCAGATGGATCTCGCGGCTATCGAGTCAGAGCGTGCCCGGTTGCGCGCCACCTACGTCAAGGCCGACCGGCCGCCGAGCAGCGCGCGGGGCATCCACCACACCGCGCTGCTCAGCTCCGACGTGGAGCGGACGATCCGTTTCTACCAGGGGGTCCTGGAGTTCCCGCTGACCGAGATCATCGAGAACCGGGACTATGCGGGGTCCAACCACTTCTTCTTCGACGTCGGTCACGGCAACCTGCTGGCCTTCTTCGACTTCCCCGGCCTCGACCTCGGCCCGTACGCCGAAGTCCTCGGCGGCCTGCACCACCTCGCGATCTCGGTGACGCCGGAGAAGTGGGCCGCGCTGCGCGCCAACCTGGACGCGGCCGGCGTCCCCTACCTCGAGGAGAGCGGGGCGTCGCTGTATTTCCGCGACCCCGACGGCGCCCGCCTGGAACTGCTCGCCGACCCCCTAGGCGAGATGTACGGCCAGCACGTGCTCTGAGAGTTCCATGATCACTACGAAGGCTTTTGGGTCGCCGGCGGTACTAAGGTCTTCGTGATCATGAAAACCCTTTCCAGGGCCTGGGGCGCGCTATACGGACTTGCTGTCGGTGATGCGCTCGGCATGCCCACGCAAATGCTCTCCCGGGCGGAAATCCGCGGTCGCTGGGGATCGCTGCTGCCCGGCTTCGAGCCCGCCCCGCCCGGCCACCCCATCGCCGCGGGCATGCCCGCCGGGGCGATCACCGACGACACCGAGCAGGCCGTCCTGCTCGCCAGGCTCCTAGTCAAGGGACAGGGCACGGTAGACCCCCGCGAGCTAGCCGAGGCCCTGATCCGATGGGAGCGCGACATGGCCGAACGCGGCTCCCTCGACCTCCTTGGTCCCTCCACCAAGCGCGCCGTCGCCGCCGTCCTGGCCGGCACCCCGCCGGACGAAGCAGGCGCCACCGGCGACACCAACGGCGCCGCCATGCGCGTAGCTCCGGTGGGCATCGCCGCGCCTCCCGGAGATCTGCCGGCGCTGGTCGACCACGTGGTGATGGCCAGCCGCGTCACGCACAACACCGGGATCGCGCTGGCCGGAGCCGCCGCTGTGGCCGCCGCGGTGAGCGCGGGCGTCTCCGGCGCCGGGATCGCCGAAGCCACGGCGCTAGCCGTCCAGGCCGCGCGGGTCGCGGCCGGACGCGGCCACTGGGTCGCGGGCGCGGACGTGGCGGCCCGCATCGAGTGGGCTACGAGTCTGGTCGCGGGCCGCGGCGAAGCCGAAGCCGCCGAACTGATCTACACCCTGGTCGGCACCAGCCTGGCCACCCAGGAGTCGGTGCCTGCCGCGTTCGCGGTGCTGGCCGCGGTACCCGGCGACCCGTGGCGCGCCTGCCTGCTGGCAGCCTCACTCGGCGGCGACTGCGACACGATCGCCGCGATGGCCGGCGCGGTCGCCGGGGCCTGCTACGGCGTCGCCGCTTTCCCAGCCGACGCGATCGCCACGATCGACGGCCACGGCCTGGAACTGGGCGCCTTGGCCGGTGATCTATACGCATTGCGCTCAACGCCCGCGGATTGTCGGCTGGCCGATTAATAATTAGATTGTTAAGATACTCATATGGACAGCAAGGCGCCCGGTGTCGGTGAAGGCCCGGCCAAGGTGGTAAGCGTTTCGCTGCCCGAGGGGACGGTGCTTGCGCTGCGTGAACTCGCCGGACGGCGCGGGTTGTCAGCACTGGTGGACGCGGCCGTCCAGGAGTATCTGCGTAATCATCTGACAGCCGCTTACCTGGAGCAGTACGAGCGGGAGCACGGTCGCTTCACTGAGGAGGAACGGCGCTCCGCGGCCGAGGTATGGGAGGGCGCCGAGCGCAGGCAGGCGCAGTGGCCCGCGGCCGGATGACGGGCGGCTCCCTCGTTCTTGACAGTCAGGGGCTTTCCGGCTACCTGGACCAGGATCGGGCGGTGCTGAATCTGATCCGGTCCGCCTTGGAACGCGGAGCCGACCGGATCATCAGCGCGGTGACCCTCATCGAGGCGCAGCGTCCTGGTCTCAAGCGATCACGGTGCGACTACGTGCTCTCTCAGCTCAACGTGAAGCCGCTGACGGTGCCCTGGGCGAAAGAGGCCGCGCAGCTTCTCGAAGATGTGGGCCTGCGTGGGCACCGATACGCCATTGACGCCATGGTCGCCGTCACCGCCCTGCACCAGCCGTCGCCCGTGGTCATGCTCACCTCAGACGTGGACGACATGACGCTGCTGTGCGGGGACACAGTACGTCTCGTCGCGGTTTGAGCGACACTATGAGCCAGCCCCGATGAGCCAGGCACTGAGGCGCCTCGTCTTCGCCGGCGAGGCGATCGTCGACCTGCTGATGTGGGTGCCCGCGCTGCCCGAACGCGGTGGCGACATGCTCGCGGAATCCGCCGCCATCGAGGTGGGCGGCGGGTTCAACATCATGGCCGCCGCCGTCAGGCAGGGGCTGCCCGTCGCCTACGCCGGCGGCCACGGCACCGGGCCGTGGGGCGACAAGGTCCGCGCGGCACTGGCCGGCGAGGGAATCGGGCTGCTCCGTACGCCGGACCCGGACGCGGACACCGGCTTCGACGTGGCCCTGGTCGAGGCCGGCGGCGAGCGGACGTTCGTCACCGCCCTGGGCGCCGAGTCGCTGCGCGAGCCTGGCGCGTGGGACCTGGTCCGAGTCCAGGCCGGCGACGCGGTCTACGTGTCCGGTTACGGCCTGGTCCCGCCCGAGTCGGGTCCGGTGCTCGGCGCCTGGGCGGTCGGCCTGCCGCCCGAAGTCCTGCTGTTCGTCGATCCCGGGCCGCTGGTCGCGGACATCCCGGCGGCGGTCCTCGATCCGGTGCTGGCCCGCTGCGACTGGTGGAGCTGCAACCAGCGCGAGGCGGCCCTGCTCACCGGCAGCAGCGACCCGGCGGAGGCGGCCCGCCGCCTGGTGCGCCGGACCCGCCGGGGTGACGTCATCGTCCGGGCCGGCCCGGACGGCTGCGTGGTGGCCACACGGGAGCCGGACCCGGCGAAGGCCCACCGCCTGTCCCTGAGCCACATCCCGGCGCCCGCCGTCACGGCGGTGGACACCACGGGCGCGGGCGACGCCCACTCCGGGGTGTTCCTGGCCGGCCTGGCCGCTGGGCTGACCGTGGGCGACGCCGCCCGCCGGGCCAACGCGGCCGCCGCGCTGACCGTCACGAGGTCCGGAGCGGCGGTGTCGCCGACCCGGGCCGAACTAGACCAGTTCGCCGGGTTCTAGGCCTTGATCTTGAGCATCACCTGGATGGTGAGGTTGCCCGGCTCCACGGTGAGGTAGGTGTTCAGCGCCACATTGCCGGTCACGGTCACGGTCACCGCTGCGTATCCGTTGGCCGGCAGGGATCCCCTCGACGGTGAGACCATGACCTTGCCGGCCACGGCGGCCGGGACCTCGATGGCGTACTCGCCGACCGGGCCGCCCGTGGCGGTGAGCACGAAGAACCCGCTGACCGCCTTGCCCTTGGCCGCGGTGAACACCAGCCTGCCCGGCACGGCCAGCAGGGAGCCCTGGGCTGGCGAGGTGGATGGCGAGGGCGAGGGTGACGCGGACGACGACGTCGGCGACGGCGAAGCCGGAGGTTTCTCCGTCACCGACGGGGGAGCCGGGCTGGGTGCGCCCGCGGGCATCGTCGGCGACGGCGTCGGCGGGCTGGGCGAGGGCGCGGCCTTGCGCGCCTGGGATGGTGCCGCGCTCGCACTGCCTGGGATAGTACTGCCCGGGATAGCACTGGACGAGACGCCGGCCACGCCGACGCCGACGCCGAGGGCGGAGGCCTGGGGGCGCTGGGCTCCGCCCGCCGTCATGATCACGGTGATCCCGGCCGCCGCGGCCACCGCCGCCAGCAGCGCCACGGCCGCTACCGGGCGAGGATGCCGCCGGATCCGCTGCCACCACCGGGGCCCGGCCGGGCCGATTGGCCTGGGGAATCCCGACGGGCCGAACGCGCCCGCGCGATGCGTCACGCTGACCCGGTGCGCCCGCCCGGCCGGCGAGTTGTCAGCACAGGCCGTCAGCACCCGCCCGCGGAGTTCGGTCGGAAGCGTGACGGCCGGCAGTTCATCCGGATCCGCTGAGCCGGGAACCGGCGCGGCCGCCCCCGCGGGTCCCCCGGCACCCAGCCGGCGCAGGCACTCGTTCCGGGCGACGGCGTGCAGCCAGGCGTCGAGCCGGCCAGGATCACGAAGCCCGTCCAGCCGCGAGACCGCGATAAGAAAGGTGTCCTGCACCACCTCGGCCGCTTCGGGCCCCGGCAGCAGCCAGTGGCCGTAGGCGTAGAGGGACGCGGCGTACCGGTCGTACGCCTCGGCGATCCCATCCGCGTCACCTGCGACGATAGCCGCGACCACGTCACAGTCGTGCATGCGGCTAACCGTAGTTCGGTCCGGCATGAAGCTCAGGCAGAACGACATCATCAGATACAAGAACGAAATAACTGGGTAACAGGAAGCGCAGCAAGCCCGCGGTGTATCTGGCGAAGGCTATAACGGCGGCGTGACGGTCGGTGTCGGCGTGGCGGTGGCCGTCGGTGTCGGTGTCGCGGTCGGTGTTGCCGTCAGCGTGGGCGTGGGCGTGGGCGTCGGCCGTCGCGGTGCCGGCGTCGGGGAGGGTGGCGCTGGCGACGTGGCCGACCGCGACGGCTTTGCCTTGGCGGGTGAGGCAGAAGGCACTGCCGCCGCAGGCGGCACGCTGATGACGGCCGGCGCGCTGGTGGTCGGCGACAGGCTCGGGGACGTCGTGCCGGCCGATCCGGAGCTCGCCGTCACGGAGGCGCCGGCGGAGGCCTGCGGGTTGCCCGACCGGGCCGCATCGGCCGGCCGCTGGGTGTGCGAGCCGCTGAGCGCGAGCACCGTGACGATCCCCGTCGCCACGACCGCGATCAGGATGCCGGCCGCCGCCGCGACTCCGGACAGCACGAGCAACCGCTGCCTGGGCGGCCTGATCGCCTGCGGGAAACCGTTGGGCCGGAACTCCCCGGCGCGCTGCAGCACGTCCCGCCGGTACGACTGCGCCAGCGGCCCGACGTCGGCGCACAGCCCAAGCACTTCCTCGCGCAGCACACCCGGAAGCGCGGCCATCGGCGCCATCCCGTACAGCGTCGCAGGCCGGCGAGCCTGGCGGTGGCGATGACGAACGTGTCCTGAACCGCGTCGGCGGCGTCTTCCGGCTCACCCAGCATCATGTGGCAGTAGCCGTACAGGGACTCCGCGTACTTGTCGTAGGCCTCGGCCAGGCCAGCCGGGTCGCCTGCCGCGATGGCCGTGACGATCTCGCGGTCGTCCATCCATCAGACGGTAGTTGAATCGCCAGCATATGGGCTGGTATGTCGGTTAATTCGGCCCGGGCGGCGGCTATGTCGAGGGGGTGGTCGTCGGCGTGGGCGTCGGCGTGTGTGAATGCGTGGGTGTCGGCGACGGCGATGCGGACGCCGATCGTGACGAGGAGGCCGACGGCGAGGACGTGGCCGACTTCGACGGTGATGGCGTGGCGGACCTCGTCGGCGTCGGCGACGGCGGTATCTCGTACGTGGGCACCAGGGCTGGCGTGGGCCGCGTGGTCGGTTCAGGCGACGGTGAGCGGCGCGGGCTGGGGCTGGGCGGCGCCTCGCTACTGGCGGGCGGGGTGCTCGCGGGAGGAGCGGGCGGCGGGATTGGCCCGGATTCTGCTCCACCCGAAGAACGTTCTTGCTCGCTGCAAACCTGTCAGTCTCAGCGCTCCGGCCCGCCGGCCCAGCGGGCGGCGGGGCGTCGCGGCCGGACTGGCGGCGACACGCTGAAGCGTCGGCCCTCGCAGCCCGGGTGGCAGCGCGGCCAGCGGCAGCAGGCCGGATAGCACCTCCGGGCGCAGCGTGCCCGGATTGTGGCGGGCGCATGTTTCGCAGTGCTCGATGTGCTGGGCCGTCAGCTTCCCCGTCTGCACGGTCAGCCGTCCGTCCCAGTCGGCCAGCAGGGTGGCGAGATCCGGGCAGGACCGCCGTCCCGTGCGCGCGACGAGGAGCGCCCCGAGGGCCTTTTGCAGGTGCTCCTGGGCCCGTGACGCCAGGGCGTGCGCCCGGCTCCAGGAGACGTCGAGCACGATCGCGAGTTCCGCCTCATCGAGGTTGTGCCTGACGCTCAACTCGATGGCCTCGTGCTCATGCGGCTTCATGTCGGCGAGGATCTCCCGGATCAGCCGCCGTACTTCGGCCCGCTCGGCCCGGAGCCCGGAGTTGCCGGGCTGGCCAGACTCGTCGGCTGTCTCGTCGAAGCCGGCTGTCTCGTCGAAGCCCGCTCCGGCGGTTCGCGCCCGGAGGTAGCACTGCTCCCGCGCCGCCGCGTAAAGCCAGGCGCGAAGCTGGCTGGCGTCCCTCGGCCCGTCCCGCTCGGCGGTGAGGACGAAGGTGTCGCGAAGGGCCTCGGCTGCGTCCCCGGTATCGGGCAGCATCCAGCGGCAATAGCCGTACAGGGGCGCCGCGTACGCGTCGTACGCGGCGGCCAGCCCAGCCGGGTCGCCTGCCGCCAGGGCCGCGACAACCTCGTTGTCGTCCATGTGCACACCGTAATTGAGTTGACTGCCCGGAGCCCTGTTCGTCGCAACCCGATGATAGGTAACAGGTCAGGCGCACGTTACATCCTTGGGCGAAGCGCGCCAAGTCGCTGGTCAAGCGAGCCTGGAATCCAGGCAGGTCAGTTGTACGCGGCGCCTGGGACCTGCATCCGTTCGGAATCCTGGGCAGGAGGGTGGAACGGGATCCAGACCTGCACGCTGGTGCCGACCCTGGGCGCCGACTTGAGCATGGCGTGGCCGCCGTGCGCGGCGGCGATCGCCTGCACGATGGACAGCCCGAGGCCGCTGCCGTGGGCGTCCTTGCCGTCGTGGCCGCCCCGGTAGAAGCGGTCGAACGCGCGGGCCGCCGCCTCGGCGTCCATGCCCTGGCCCGCGTCGGTCACCTCGAGCAGAGCGCCCTGGCCGGCCCTGGAGAGGCGGACCGCGACCGGCGTGTCCGGCGCGGTGTGCTGGCGGACGTTGCCGAGCAGGTTGGCGAGCACCTGCCTGATCCTCGGCTCGTCGGCCACCACCACCAGGCTGGGCGGCGTTCTGGCGTTGACCGGCCGGCTGGGCTCCACCGCCTGGGCATCTGCGACCGCGTCCGCGACCAGCGCCGACAGGTCGGTCTCGGTCAGGTCGAGGGAGGAGTCGCGGTCCAGCCGGGCCAGCTCGAGCAGCTCGGCGACCAGGCTGGACATCCGGTCCGCCTCCTGCTCGATGCGGCGCATGGCGTTCGGCAGCCGGTCCGGGCCGAGCGCGCCCTGCCGGTAGAGCTCGGCGTAGCCGCGGATGGTGGTGAGCGGCGTGCGCAGCTCGTGCGAGGCGTCCGCGGCGAACTGCCGCACCTTCTGCTCAGACTCCCAGCGGGCCCGGAACGCCTGCTGGATCCGGTCCAGCATCGTGTTGATCGCCCCAGCCAGCCGTCCCGCCTCGGCATGGTCGCCCGGGTCGGGCATCCGCGCGGTCAGGTCGCCCCGGCTGGTGATCATGTCGGCGGTGCTCGCCATCCGGTCGAGCGGCGCCAGGCCACGGCTGATCAGCCAGCGGCCGCCCACCGCGAGCAGGGCGAGCAGGATCGCGCCGGTGATCAGCTCGGCGAGGACCAGGCCGCGGACCTCGCTGCCTACGGCGCTGAGCGGCCGGGCCACCACGATGACGCTCCGGCCGGCGGGCAGGAGGCCACCGGTTTCGCTGGATTGCAAGGCGTCCAGGTCCACCACGCGCACGGTCGCGGCCACGGCAGATCCGCCGTCGGGCAGCGCGACGTCGAACACCTGCCCGTCGTTGGATTTCAGGAAGGCGTATGCCCCTCCCTGGCCGATCAGGCCGGCGAGCCATTCCTGCAGATCGGACGCGTTGCGCGATTGCGGCGTAAGGATGGTCACCTGGCCGGTGCGGGCTGACACGTTCGCCGCGACGTATCCGCTGGCCGCATTCGCGATCTCTTTCGGCGTGCTCTTGGCGGTGAGCAGCAGATCGGTGTTGAACTGGCCCTGCTCGGAGTGACCAAGCACCACCGTGGTGACCACGCCCATGACGATGAGGAACAGGGCGGTCACCGTGATGAGGCCGGCCAGCAGCCGCGACCGCAGCGAGAGCCGGCCGCGGCCGGATCCGAGCCGCCGCGTGAAGCTCATCGGCTCGCGCGTTCCGTCTCCGGTGGCGGACGCAGGCTGTAGCCGACGCCACGCTGGGTGTGGATAAGCGGCGGCCCGAGCGGGTCGAGCTTGCGGCGCAGGTAGCTGACGTAGGTCTCCACGACCTGGGACTGCCCGGCGAACTCCCAGCCCCACACGTTCTCGAGCAGCTGCTGCCTGGTCAGCATCCGCCCCTGGTTACGCATCAGGTACGCGAGCAGCCGGAACTCCGTCGGCGAGAGCTCCACCTGAGTTCCGCCGCGCCGGACTACCCAGTGCTCCTCGTCTAGTTCCAGGTCGCCGACCGTCAGCATGGCGGCATCCCCCGGCTGGCCGTCGCCGCCGGGCGTGCGCGTGGTGCGCCGCAGCACCGCCCGGACCCTGGCCACCAGCGCCTCGACCGAGAACGGCTTGGTCACGTAGTCGTCGCCGCCCAGCGTGAGCCCGCGGATCGTGTCGGAGGTGGTGTCCCGCGCGGTCAGGAAGATGACCGGGACGTCGTTGCCCTCAGACCGCAGCGCGCGGCAGACCTCGAAACCGTCCATGTCGGGCAGCATGACGTCAAGGATCATCAGGTCCGGCTCGTAGGTCTCCACCTGGTGCAGCGCATCCTTGCCGCTGGCGCTGACGGCGACCGCGCAGCCGTGGAACTTGAGCGCGACCTCGACGAGCTCACGGATGTTCGGCTCGTCGTCGACGACGAGCACCTTGGGAATTCGGTCTCCGTCTGCCATGGCCCTCTCACGTTTCATTGTGCCGCATTGTGCCGCATGGACGTTCACAGCATGACGCGGCGCGCCCGGTCCGGGCGCGCCGCCGCATGCGTCGCTGCTTAGCTCAACGATGTCTGAGCCGATTCAGATCCAGAAGGTCCAGCAGACCCAGTGGACGACGCTGTCCCGATGACGATCAGGCGGATGTCCTTCGCCCCGTTCACCACCGGGCCTCCGGCGAACACCGTTTCGCCTGCTGACAGCGCGCTCGTCGTGGTCTTGGCGCCACTCTTCCTGACCACGGTGTCGCTCACGATCTGCCAGGTCCAGGTGGTGCCGTCCGGCGCCTTGATCACGACGTCATTGCCGCTCACCGAACCGATGGTGCCTCGCTCGAACGCGAGCGTGTGGAAACCGGTCTTGTTGTAGTAGGTGAATTCGCCGTGTACGCCGCCGAGCCGGCGCAGCCGGCCCAGCGCCCACCGGACCCGGGCCGGGGGAGTAGACGAACTGCTGGCCGCGGTGCCGAGTGCGGAGTTCAGTTCGGCCGCCTGCAAGTTGGAAGCCTGCAAGTTGGAAGCGCTGCCGGAATTGGCCGAACTGGCCGCCGATGTCCCGCCCCCAGACACCGCCGCCAGGGCGATCCCGCCGCCTGCGAGGAAGCCGGCCAAGGTGACGCCAACGCCCCAGCGGAACAACCGCTTCTTGCGGGCCGAAGAAGGATGCTGAGTCGAAGAGGGATCGACCGGAGGGCTGCCGTAGCCCCCGGTCGGCGTGCCATGCGTGGTGTTCATAGCGATAAGGGTCGGTCCGGGTTCTTGGACATCGCCACGCTCATCCTGTACGCCACCTGTGAGTGCTCCGCGAGTTCGCTGTCGCCCGGCATGGCAGTATCGGTGAGTGCTCACCATTCTCTTGGTTTCCACCGCCGACACCGAACTGCTCGCGGCCGCGGCCTCCGGCGCCGGTTACCTGACCGCCAACCCGGCCAGGATCGCGGCGGACGACGTGACCGGGCTGGCGGCCCGGGCCGACCTGGTGGTGCTCAGGCTCCTCGGCGGCCAGAAGGCCTGGCCGCAGGGCGTCGCGGCGCTGGCGGCCGCCCGCCGGCCGCTGATCGCCCTGGGCGGCGAGGCCAGCCCGGACGCCGAGCTGATGGCGCTGTCCACGGTGCCTGCGGGCGTGGCCACCGAAACCCTCGCCTACCTGCGCGAAGGCGGCCCGGAGAACCTGCGTGAGCTGGCCCGCTTCCTGTCCGACACCGTCTTCCTCACCGGCGAGGGTTTCGACCCCCCGCGCCCGATGCCCGGCTACGGGATCCACCAGCTGCCCGGCCCCGCGCCGGCGGACGGCCCGGTGGTGGCCGTGGTGTTCTACCGCGCGCACGAACTGTCCGGGAACACCGCCTTCGTCGACACCCTCTGCGCCGCCCTGGCCGACGCTGGCGCCAGACCGCTCCCCATCTTCTGCGGCTCGCTGCGCGGTGCTGGCTACGGAGGGGCTGACGCCGGGCTCGCTGACCTGCTCGAGCCGGCCGACGCGGTGATCACCACCGTGCTCGCGGCCGGCGGCTCGGCCCCGGGCAATGGCAGTGCCGGCGCCACGACGGAGGGCGACTGGGACGCCGGGGTGCTGGCCGGCCTGGACGTGCCGGTGCTGCAGGGCCTGTGCCTGACCAGCTCGCGCGCGCAGTGGGCGGCCTCCAACGCCGCGCTGGCCCCGATCGATGCCGCCATGCAGGTCGCGATCCCGGAGTTCGACGGTCGGCTGATCACCGTGCCGTTCTCGTTCAAGCAGGAAGGCCCGGACGGGATACCCCGCTACGCCGCCGACCCCGAGCGGGCCGCCCGGCTGGCCGGCATCGCCGTCCGGCACGCCCGCCTGGCCGCCACCCCGAACGCCGCCAAGCGCGTCGCCATCATGCTCTCCTCCTATCCCACCAAGCACGCCCGGGTGGGGAACGCCGTCGGCCTGGACACCCCGGCGTCGGCCGTGGCGCTGCTGCAGGCCATGCGCGAGGCCGGCTACGACCTCGGCGACGGCTTCCCCGCCGACGGCGACACGCTGATCCACACGCTGATCGCGGCCGGCGGCCACGACACCGAGTGGCTCACCGAAGATCAGCTCCGCGCCGCTCCGGCCCGGGTCCCGCTCGCCGCTTACCTCCGTTATTTCGATAATCTGCCGAACGAGCTGGCCTCGTCCATCCGCGAACACTGGGGCGCCCCGCCCGGTGGCCTGTACACCGATGAGACCCCAGAAGGCTCCGGCGACATCGTGCTCGCCTGCCTGCGGTTCGGCCGCGTGGTGCTGATGATCCAGCCGCCGCGCGGCTTCGGCGAGAACCCGGTCGCGATCTACCACGATCCCGACCTGCCGCCGTCGCACCACTACCTGGCGGCCTACCGGTGGCTGGCCGAGGACTTCGGCGCCGACGCGATCGTCCACCTGGGTAAGCACGGGACGCTGGAGTGGCTGCCCGGCAAGGGGCTCGGCCTGTCCGCCGGGTGCGCGCCGGACGCGGTGCTCGGCGACCTGCCGGTGGTGTACCCGTTCATCGTCAACGACCCGGGGGAGGGGACCCAGGCCAAGCGCCGCGCGCACGCGGTGATCGTCGACCACCTGGTGCCGCCGATGGC
>JBKQQQ010000555.1:0-6256 GCA_052144275.1 Streptosporangiaceae bacterium | reverse complement strand
CGCCAGGACCTGCTCGAGGAAAGCGACAGGCACACCGTGTGCGCGTACAAGGGCACGGCGTCGTACTGGACGGTCAGCGCGGACGGCCGCAAGCTCGCCGACGCCGTCTGGTCGTACCCGCAGGCGGAGGGCGACTCCGCCGCCATCAGTGGCTACCTGTCGTTCCTGCACGACGAGCTCACCGTCGAGGTCGGTCAGCCGGGCTGACTCCGCCGCGGGCCAGGCGGGCCAGGCGGGCCAGGCGGAGTTCGGAGACACTGGATGGCCTTCCTTCGGGGATAGGCCAGCTCCAGCCCACCGCGGGGCGAGGGCGCGCCATGTCAACCACCTACCTGGTAGACATGACGCGGCTATCTCAGGCGGCCTGCCGGTCGGTGGACGGCCGCACCGGCTCCCGCTCGCCAGGCTTGGCCGGCGAGCGCGAGCCGGTCCCGGCGGCGGCCGGGACACCCGCCGAACCGGCCGCCGCCAGGTCTTTCCCGCGTGGCTCCCTGGCGGCGGCGTACACGGCGATGAGCCATACAGCCAGCGCCACGACCGGGACGACGGCCATGATGGCCATTTGCCAGGCGGACAATGCGATGTTCGGGTACATCGGGTTACCTTTCTTCCGGATAGGTCAGCCGGTCACGCACCGACACGACCCCCTCGACGTGCCAGGCTTCGGCCACGATGTCGCGTCCGGCGGCCGCGGTTTCCGGGTAGCCCTCGAGGGTGACGATGCCGTCCTTGACGGAGACGGTGAACTGGTCAGGGTCGGCAAAGAATTCGTTCTGGATCACGTTCTTCGTGATTTCCTGCTGGATTTCGGAATCCGGGCGGCTGTAGACGCTCAGCACGTCGGCCCGGCTGACGATCCCGACCAGCTGGCCCTTTTCGCCGACCACCGGAAGGCGCTTGACGCGGCCGTGATACATGAGGCGGGCGGCGCTGGTGACCGGTTCGTCCGGTGTCACCACGACGGGCGGTTTGGTCATGAGGTCGGCGGCGGTCACCGCGGCCGCCTTGGCGAATTCATCGTGGTGAGGCGAGCCCGCGATGCGCCCGAGCCGTGCGGCCTGCACTCCCATGGCCGCTACCAGGGCTTCCTTGGACAGCATGTCGGCCTCGGAGACGACTCCGATGACCTTTCCATCGTTGTCGAGGACGGGGAAAGCGCTGACCCGGTACTCGGTGAGCAAGGTGGCGAGGTCCTTGAACGTGGCGTTTCCCCTGACCGCCACGACCCGGGTGGTCATCACGTCCTTCACCTTGGTCCTCATGGCACCATCGCCTCTTCTCAAGCTGTTCATCAGCTACAGCTCACCGCGAGGCGACACGCACCACTACAGACCAAAGTCCCGGGCCGGGATGACTTGAGCCACCTACCGGGTAACCGTGACGCGGGGGCACGCACCACGGCCGTTCGGCACAAGTAAGGACAGAACGCGTGCGGCGGGCCACCTGATGAAGGCGGCCCGCCGCACGCGGACGGGAACTGCTCTTTAACTATTCGGAGCCGAAGGCCTTGATCTCGGCCGCTTCGGCCTCGGTGAGCTCGCGCGGCACCTCGCCGTGCGCGACCTTCGCCGCCTGCACCTGGTGCCGGATGTCCTCGACGATCTCGGGGTTGGCCAGCGTGGTGACGTCGCCGACGTCGGCGAAGTTGGAGACGGACGCGATGACCCGGCGCATGATCTTGCCGGACCGGGTCTTGGGCATGTCGGACACGATCCAGACGTTCTTCGGCCGCGCGATCTTGCCGATCACGGTCTCGATCGCCATGCTGACCTTGGCCGCCATCTCGTCGCTCGCCTCGAAGCCCGGCTTGAGCGAGACGTACACCTCCACGATGCGGCCCCGGATGTCGTCGATCACCGGCACCGCGGCCGCCTCGGCGACCTCCGGCACGGTGAGCGCCGCCGACTCGATCTCCTTGGTGCCGAGGCGGTGCCCGGCCACGTTGATCACGTCGTCGACCCGGCCGAGGATGCGGTAGTACCCGTCGGCCGACTGGACGGCACCGTCATTGGTGAAGTACGGCCAGTCACGCCAGTCCTGGCTGTCCGGGTTCTTGTTGTACTTCCGGAAATAGGTGGAGAGGAACCGATCCGGGTCACCCCAGACCGTCTGGAAGATCCCGGGCCAGGGGTTGCGGATGCAGATGTTGCCGGCCTTGCCGCTGCCCTGCGGCACCTCGTCGCCGTTCTCGTCGTAGATCACCGGGTAAACGCCGAGCACACCGGGGCCGCAGCTACCCGGCTTCATCGGCTCCAGCGCGGGCAGGGTGCTGCCGAGGAAGCCGCCATTCTCGGTCTGCCACCAGGTGTCGGTGATCGCCGCCGCGCCCTTGCCGACCTCGGAGTAGTACCACCGCCAGACCTCGGGCTCGATCGGCTCACCGACGGTCGTCATCGACTTGAAGTGGTAGTTGTACTTCTTCGGCTCGTCTGGGCCTACCTTGCGCAGCATCCGGATCGCTGTGGGCGAGGTGTGGAAGATGTTCACCCCGAGCTTCTCCGCGATCCGCCACGGCCGGCCGCCGTCGGGGTAGTTGGGGACGCCCTCGTAGATGACGGTGGTGGTGCCGAGCGCCAGCGGGCCGTAGACGATGTAGGAGTGCCCGGTGATCCAGCCGATGTCGGCCATGCACCAGTACACGTCGTCGGGATGGATGTCCTGGTAGTACTTGGACGTGCCCGCCACGTAGGCGAGGTATCCGCCGGTGCTGTGCTGGCAGCCCTTCGGGCGGCCGGTGGTACCGCTGGTGTACATCAGGAACAGCGGCGCCTCGGCCGGCATGGAGACCGGCTCGACGGTCTTCCCGGCGTGCTCCGGGAGCAGTTCGTCGACGAAGAAGTCCCGGCCGTCGACCATCGGGGTCTGCGACGCGTACTGACCGGGGCGGCGCCGCCAGACCAGTACCTTGTCGACTTCCTGGCCTTCCTTGGCCGCCACGTCGAGGGCCTCGTCGGCCTTGACCTTGTGATCGGTCATCTTGCCGGCGCGGTAATAGCCGTCCATGGTGATCAGGACGCGGCTGCCGGAGTCGGCGATGCGGCTCCCGCAGGCGGTGCCGCTGAAGCCGCCGAATACCTCCGAATGGATGACGCCCAGCCTCGCGCAGGCGAGCATGGTGACCGGCAGCTCGGCGACCATCGGCATGTGCAGCGTCACCCGGTCGCCGGCCTTGAGACCAGCGAAGTCGCGCAGCAGGGCGGCGAACTCGTTCACCTGCCGGTGCAGCTCCGCGTAGCTGATGTGCACGGGCTCGTCGGACTCGAGCTCGCCTACGAATATGATCGCGGTCTTGTCCGGATTGGCCGACGCGTGCCGGTCGACGCAATTGTACGAGGCGTTCAGCCTGCCGCCGACGAACCACTTGAAGAACGGCGCGGTGCTGGTGTCCAGCGTCGTGTGCCAGGTCTGGTCCCAGGTCAGCAGGTCGGCGTACTCCTTGAAGCAGTCAGGGAACTTATCCTCGGCGAACCGGTCCCGGATGGCCGGGTCCGCTGCGTTGGCCTGCTGGACGAACTCTGGCGGCGGCGGGTAGATCTCCTCCTCGCGCCAGTGCACTGCGATCTGCGCCGCGTTGTCCCCGGATGATTCGGGTGCTTCGCTGGCTTTCCCTTGGACGTCTTCGGCCATTGCGTGAGTCCCTCCGCTTGCCCGTGCTTTTAGATTTAACGCCGGAAGCACTCCAAACTTAACGCCAGCGGGCGCTATCCTCCATGGCCATAAGTCCCTATCTGGCGAGGTTAAGCCAATCTGGCCGGGATCAAGCGGGGTGGGTTACGCCGAGTAGGCGTGAGCTGACGGGTGCAGCTCGGGGAAGGCCCGGTCCAGGCCGGTAAGCCGCATGATCTTCAGCAGCGACGGCCGGGCCGAGGTGAGCATGAGCTGGCGGCCGGCCTCCCGCGCGTGCCGCGCGATCCTGGCCAGCACCCCGAGTCCCGAGGCGTCGCAGAAGGTCAGGCCGGACAGGTCCACGGTGACCGGCGCCGGCCGGCCGTCGATGACCTCGCTGATGTAGGAGTAGGCCTGTTCGGCGGTGGCGATGTCGAGTTCGCCGGTCACGCTGACGATCTGGTATCCGTTCGCGCCTGTCCGGCAGGAGAGCTCGAGCTGAGCAGGCTCGACACGCTGCGCCTGAGCAGGCTCGACACGCTGCGCCTGAGCGGGCACTACATGCTTGGCGGTTATCACGGTTGCATCACTTCCCCCGTCTGGCACTGCCGCGACGGCATTGACGCGGTTCAGTGGACGAATGATCACGTGCCCCTCCCAGTTAACGTCGGCGGCCCGGCAAAACGTTCCTCGCGCCGCCGAACCGGGACGTAACCCCAGGGCCCCGTACTCTGGGGTGACGGTTCCGATTCTGGCAGCAGGGTCACTACCAGCGCAAATAATTAGAACCCCTGCGCTTGAGCGGATACCGGGATTCTGCTGAGTAATACGTACGAGTGGTGGCCCAGGTTCAAGGTGGGACAGGAGATCTTCAGGGAACCCGTGGTTGACGAGCACACCTACCGGGGCGAGCCAGGGAAAGGCTGAGCCACGAGGTAACGTGCCGGTATGCGTGCCTGGCATGTTGAGGCGCCCGGGCCGGTGACCGGCCATCCGCTGCGCCTGCACACTGAGGACGACATACCGCGGCCGGGGCCCGGCGAACTGCTGCTGCAGGTCGTGGCCTGCGGCGTCTGCCGCACCGACCTGCACGTGACCGAGGGCGACCTGCCGCCGCACCGGCCCGGACCCCCTGGCGTGACGCCCGGCCACGAGGTCGTCGGCGAGGTGGTGGGCCTGGGCGAAGGGGCCGCGGGCTTCGCGACCGGTGACCGGGCCGGGGCGGCCTGGCTCCGCTGGACCGACGGGACCTGCGCCTACTGTCGGCGGGGCGCGGAGAACCTGTGCCCGCACTCGCTGTACACCGGCTGGGACGCCGACGGCGGGTACGCCGAGTACATGACGGTGCCCGCCGCCTACGCGCACCGCCTGCCGCAGGGGTATACCGACGCCGAACTGGCCCCGCTGCTGTGCGCGGGCATCATCGGATATCACGCCTTGCAGCGGGCCGAACTGCCGCCCGGCGGCCGCCTGGGCCTCTACGGCTTCGGCGGCAGCGCCCACCTGGCCGCCCAGGTGGCCCTAGCCCGCGGCGCGACCGTGCACGTGCTGACCCGCGGCGAGCAGGCCAAGCAGCTGGCCCGCGAGCTCGGCGCGGCCTCGGTGGGGGACGCGGCGGACATGCCGCCGGAACCCCTGGACGCCGCGATCTTGTTCGCCCCAGTGGGCGACCTGGTGCTCCCGGCCATGGCGGCCCTGGACCGCGGCGGGACGCTGGCCATCGCGGGCATCCACCTGACCGACATCCCGCCGCTGAACTACGAGAAGCACCTGTTCCAGGAGCGTCAGCTGCGCAGCGTCACGTCCAACACCAGGGCGGACGCCCGTGAGTTCCTCGGATTCGCGGCCGAGCACAAGCTGGCGGTCACCGTCCATCCGTATCCGCTCGACGCCGCCGACCAGGCCCTGCGGGACCTGGAAGCCGGCCGCTTCGACGGCGCCGCCGTACTGATCCCTTAGCGCTTCCTGACCGTTGGCCGACAGTATCCTGCCCGTTTGCCGAAAGGGGCTCTCCGCCGATCGCCCGGCTACGAACACCGGGCATACTGGGCAACACAAGGAGCTGCCATGAGTAAGCAAGCTAGTCCGCCGCCGCCCGGCGACAAGCCCAAGCCATCCGCGCCTCCTCCGCCGCCGACGTGGCGGAACTGGCTGTGGCCGATCATGATCTTCGTCATCTTCGCCCTGTGGCTGTTCCTGCCCCCGCGCACGACCTCGACCAGCCTCAGCTACTCCCAGTTCCTGACCGACGTGTCGGCGCACCAGGTCAAGACGATCGACATCTCGAGCACGCAGGGCGGTACGAGCAGCGGCACGCTGACCGACGGGAAGACCTACACGGTGGTCATCCCGCCGCAGGCCGGCCCGGAACTGCTGACCACGCTGCAGAACGACAACGTGCAGATTTCGTCCGCCCCGTCCGGGCAGGGCTTCGGCACCGAGGTGCTGATCTACCTAATCGTCTTCGGGCTGCCGATCGTGCTCTTCGTCTGGCTCTTCCGCCGGATCTCCAAGGGCGCAGCGGGTGGGCTGCAGGGCGTCATGGGCGTGGGCCGGTCCCGGGCCAAGGTGTTCGACGAGGAGCAGCCCTCCACCACGTTCGCCGACGTGGCCGGCTACGAGGGCGCCAAGTCCGAGATCTCCGAGGTGG
>JBKQQQ010000554.1:0-6197 GCA_052144275.1 Streptosporangiaceae bacterium | reverse complement strand
ATTGTCCTGGTCCGGGGACCCGCGCGCAGCACTTGGGAGGGCAGGGTGCGGCCCACGATGGCTTCCGCCTCGGCGGCCGCCGCGATCATCGCCGCCAGGTCGATCCCGGTCGCCACCCCCATGTCCTCGACCATGTGCACGAGTTCTTCGGTCGCGATGTTGCCCGTCGCGCCCGGCGCATAGGGGCAGCCGCCGAGGCCGCCGACCGAGGCGTCGAAGTCGGACACACCGAGCTCGAGGGCGGCCAGGACGTTGGCGAGCCCGGTGCCCCGCGTGTTGTGGAAGTGCAGGTTCAGCGCCGTCTCCGGGTGGGCCGAACGGAACGCCCCGACCAGGGCGCGGACCCGGGTCGGCGTGGCCATGCCCGTCGTGTCGCCGAACGAGGCCGAGTCCGCCCCGTCGGCGATGGCCCGCCCGGCCACCGACACCGTCCGGGAGGGTGGTACGTCGCCCTCATACGGGCAGCCCCAGGCGGTGGACACGATCACCTGCACGGTCGCGCCGCGCCCATGCGCGACCGAGATGATCTCCGCGATCTCGTCGAGCGATTGCCCGGTGGACCGGTTAACGTTCTTGCGGTTGTGCGTCTCCGAGGCCGAGACGACCGCCTCGAGCTCGGTGAAGCCCGCGTCCAGCGCCCGCAGGGCGCCACGCAGGTTGGGCACCAGGGCCGAGTACCTCACCGACGGCACCCGGGCCGCGCGCTTCCACACCTCGTCGGCGTCGGCCATCTGCGGAATCGCCGACGGCCGCACGAACGACACCGCCTCGATCCGCTGCACGCCGGTCACGGACAGCCGGTCGAGCAGAGCCACCTTGGCGTCGGTGGGCACCGGGTCCTCGTTTTGCAGCCCGTCTCTCGGCCCGACCTCGCGCACCGAGATCCGGTCCGGCAATTCCCAGCTCACCCCTCAAGGCTAGCCGCCGCTGTGAGCCAGCTGAGCGACCGACTACTCGCCCGGCCAGGCCGGGCGGCGCTTCTCGACGAAGGCGGCGATGCCCTCCCGCCGGTCAGCCGAAAGCGCGGCGGTCCGCCAGGCGGCGTCCTCGATGTCGAGGCCGGCCTCCAGCGAGACCCCCCAGCCATGCCGGATGGCCCGCTTGGCCGCCCGGACCGCCACCGGGGAGTTGGCGGCGATCTGCCCGGCCAGCTCGAGGGCCGCGGCGCCGTCCTGGCCGGCCGGCACCCGCCGGTCGACGAGCCCGAGCCGTTCCGCCTCGTCGATGCCGACCCTGCGCCCGGTCAGCACCAGGTCCGCGGCCCGGCCTGGGCCGAGCCGGCGCAATGCCAGCTGGGTGCCGCCGCCACCGGGCACCAGCCCGACCGTCACCTCGGGCAGGCCGAAGGTGGCGGTGTCGTCGGCCACCACCAGGTCGCAGGAGAGCGCAAGCTCGCAGCCGCCGCCGAGGGCGAAGCCGTGCACCGCGGCGATCGCGGGCTGCGGCAGCGCGAGCAGCGCGCCGAACACGGCACGGATGGCGTGACGCTGGCGCAGGATGTCCGCATCGGTCATGCCGGCCCGCTCCTTCAGGTCCGCCCCGGCGCAGAATGCGCGCTCTCCGGCGGCGCTGAGCACGACCACGCGGACGCCGGGCTCGACGGCTATCTCGGTGCAGGCCCGGGTGAGCTCACCCGCCATCGCGGTGTTGACCGAGTTCATCGCTTCGGGCCGGTTGAGCGTGATCTCGGCGACCCCGTCACCGGGATGCCGCGACACCCTGATCGTTTCCATATCGGTGCAGGCTAGTGGTTCAGGGCTGGTTCCGCTCGTTCCGCTCGAGCCTGCGCTGTTCCTCCTCCACCAGCCGGAACAACGTGGCCTGCGCGTACTCCACCCGCGGGATATCGGTCAGCACGATCTGGCCGTGCTCGCCGGCCGACTCCACGACCAGCCGCCCGCTGCCAAGCAGGCGATCGAGCGGACCTTTGGAGAACGACACGTCGTTGATCCGCGCCAGCGGGATGTCCCGGCCGCGCCTGGCCACGATGCCCTCCCGCACCTTCAGCCGCCGGGTGGTCAGCTCGTAGGTCGTCGTCCGCCAGCGCAGCACCGGCACCATCAGCCACAGCATCAGGGCCAGGATCGCGACCGCGGCCACCACCAGCCGCTCCGCCGCCGCCGAACCGGACGGGATCACCACCTCCACCACCAGCGCGGCCGCCACCACGAGCACCGCGACCAGCAGCGGCCGGACCAGCGTCTTGACGTGCGGGTGCAGCACAAGCACGGGCTGCTCGTCGACGGCCGACGAAGGGTCCGAGGTCATACGCCAAATAGTGACACGTCCCGCGAGGCGAACGATGCGCAATAAGGGAGGCATAAAATCCGCTGGTGGACTCGGTTCGGCTGGCAAGCGGGCGGCTGGCGGCGACCGCGCGGCGGCACTGGCTGTTCGGCCTCGCGCTGGCGGGGGCCGTCGCGCTGCGAGTGCTGGCCATGCTGGCCTTCCGGCCGATCATGTGGTTCGGCGGCGACTCGGCCTCCTACCTGGCGACCGGCTTGCGGCTGATCCCGGACCCTAGCCGGGTGGGCGGCTACGGCTTCATGCTGTGGGCGCTCCGGCCGCTGCACAGCCTCGCCCTGGTCGCCGCCGTCCAGCACCTGATGGGCATCGTCATCGGGGTACTCATCTACCTGCTGGCGCGCCGCCATGGGCTGCCCGCCTGGGTCGCGACGCTCGCGGCCGTCCCAGTGTTCTTCGACGCATACGAGCTCCAGCTTGAAGCCGATGCCGTGCCAGACATCCCGTTCGGCCTCCTGGTTATGATCGCCCTGTACCTGCTGCTGCAGCCAGGTGGCGAGCGGCGCCCGGCCCGCGTGGTCACCGCCGCCTTCCTGCTCGGGGTGTCGGCGATCTTCTGGCCGGTCGGGCTGGCGCTGCTGGGGATACTGCTCGTGGTGCTGCTGGCCACGCTGACCCTGCCCCTTTCCGGGCCCCTTTCCGGGCCCCTTTCCGGTCGCCGGGCGGGCCTGCTGGCCGTCGCCGCCGCGATCCTCGCCGGGGTGGTGCCGGTCGCGGGTTACGCCGCCTGGTTCGATCTGCACGAGCACCAGTTCAGCCTGACCAGGAGCGACGGGGTGTACCTGTGGTCGCGGACGATGTCGTTCGCGGACTGCGCCGTGATCAGGCCGCCGGCCGACGAGCAGATGCTGTGCCCGCCCGCAGGCCGGGAAGGGGCAGCGCGGATCGCATCCTCGCTGTACATCTGGTCGGGCGCATCACCCCTGTTGCGGATGCCCGGCGGGCGGTTCTCGGCGCGGACCAACGCGCTCGCGCTCAACTTCGCGCTGCGGGCCATCGCCGCCCAGCCGGGCGGGTACGCCGCCGCGGTGGGGCACGACGTCGCGCTGAGCTTCTACTGGGACCGGCCGGTCCACCCGGACGCCGGCATCGTGGACAGGTACCAGTTCGCCGACGCCGCGACGGCCTGGGTGCCGGCGACGATGCGGACGCCGGGCGGCGGCACGGTGGCCGGCGACCAGGCCGCCTACGACGGCGGACGCCCGGCCCCGACCCGCGCGGTGCAGCCGTTCGCCTCGTGGCTGGTGAGCTACCAGCGCTACGTGTACCTGCGGGGGACGCTGCTCGGCGTGATCCTGCTCGGCGGGCTGGCGGCGATGGCGGTCCGGCGGCGGGTCCGCGGCGCCGGCCTCGCCTGGGCGTTCGCGGTGACGATCCTGCTGGTCCCGCCGCTGACCGCGGACTTCGACCTGCGCTACCTGGTGCCCGCGGTGCCAGCCGCCTGCCTGGCCGCGGCGCTGGCCTTCGCGCCCTCCGATCAGCGCAGGTGGACGACGTCGCCCGCGGCCACGGGCACCTCGGTGCCCGGCGACGCGCGGACCAGCAGCCTGCCGTCGGAGTCGACGCCGACGGCGAGCCCGGAGAGCAGCTGACCGCCGGGTAGTTCGGCCCGGACCCGGCGGCCGATCGTGCCGGAGCATCTGGTGTACTCGGCGCGGAGCCCGCTGCGGTCCGGGTCGCCGCCGGCCCGCCGCCAGCCCTGGTACCAGCGCTCGAAGCCGGCCAGGATCGCGAGCAGCAGCGGCTCCCGGTCCGCGGCCGGCGCGCCGGCGACGCGCAGCGACGTGGCGGGCCACGCCCCGGGACCCGGCGGCGGCAACTCGGCCGGCTCGGTGGACACGTTGAGGCCGACGCCGACCACGATCGCGTCGCCGGACGCCTCGGCCAGGATGCCGGCCAGCTTGGCGTCGCCGGCCAGCAGGTCGTTCGGCCATTTCAGGCGCGTGGTGACCCCGGTGGTGGCGGTCACCGCCGAGGCGACCGCCACCCCGGTGAGCAGCGGGAGCCAGCCGCGCCGGGCGGGCGGCACCGAGGCCGGCCGCACCAGCAGCGAAAACATCAGCGCGGCGCGCGGCGGGGACACCCAGGTGCGGCCCATCCGGCCGCGGCCCGCGCTCTGCTCCTCGGCGGCCAGCACCAGGCCCTCCGGCGCGCCGGCGCGGGCCCGGGCCAGCAGGTCGGCGTTGGTCGAGCCGGTGCGCTCGGTGACCTCGAGCGCGCGCCACAGGCCGCCCGGGCGGATCGCGGCGCTCCGCAGGTACGTGACGTCCAGGGGCTTCCTGGCCACCTGCACGGGTGTATCGTCGTCGGCTCGCATGACAACCCACTATTGTTCAAGTGCCGGGAGGAGGGAAATCGTTGACCGGTCTCGGAACCAGCCGACGCCGCAGCGCGGACGACGGCAGCGCGCCGGAACGCACCGCCGCGCCGGAACGCCAGCGGAGCTTCCGGCTGTGGCCGCCGGAGATCTCCTGGGACGCGGGACCGCTGGCGGAGCGAGCCAGGCGGGCGGCGGCCGAGCTGACCCCCGCCGCGCTGTGGCGGAACCACCGCCTGTTCACCATCGTGGCCTGCGTCTCGGTCATACCGCGGGTCATCGCCGCGCTCGGGTTCAAGCCCGCCCTGTTCATCCAGGACTCCTTCTCCTACATGGCCGAAGGCGTCCACCTGACCCCGCTGGCGCAGCTCAGACCGGCCGGGTACCCGCTGCTGCTGCGGGTGCTCGAGCCGTTCCACAGCCTGCTGCTTGTGACCACGCTGCAGCACCTGATGGGCATCGCGCTCGGCGTGATCATCTACGGGTTGCTGCGCAGCCGCGGCCTGCCGGCCTGGGGCGCGACGCTGGCCGCCGTGCCCACGCTGTTCGATTCGCGGCAGATCTGGCTGGAATCCTCGATCCTGTCCGACACCCTGTTCATCCTGGTGCTGATGATCGCCGTCGCGATCCTCATCGTCCGGCCCAGGCCGACGATCTGGCAGGCGGTCATCGTCGGGCTGCTGGTCTCCTGGGCCTCCATCATCCGCGGCAACGGCGCCCCGGTGATCGTGGTCATCATCGCCTTCCTGCTCATCCAGCGGGTCGGCTGGAAGGTGCTCACCGCATGCCTGGCCGCGTTCGCGGTCCCGCTGGCCGGTTACGTGCTCGTCTTCTCCGCCGAGTACGGCCAGCTCAACCTCACCAACAGCACCGGGCTGTTCCTGTGGGCGCGGACCATGTCGTTCGCCAACTGCGCGGTCATCAAGCCGCCCGCCAACCTGGCCTCGCTCTGCCCGGACGCGCAGCCTGACCATCCCACCTCGCCGGCCCCGGCCTGGTCCGTCGACGCGCTGCTGAACGAGCGCACCCCCGCCGACTACCTGTGGGCGGCCGGCGCCTGGTACCGGACCGACGCGCATCCCGGCATCAACGCGTACAACAACAAGCTGGCCATGCAGTTCGCCGAACGGGCCATCCTGGCGCAGCCCGTCGACTACGTCAAGACCGTGGGCGAGGGGGTGTTCCTGACCTTCTTCGCCACCGACCGGCCGACGGACTACCTGTCGGATCACTTCACCGTGGCCCCGCACGTCACCACGCTCGCGCCCTACATGCAGCACGACGAGGAACGGTACGCGCACAGCGACTCGAACACGCACGTGGTCCAGCCATGGGCGTACTTCATGTTCCTGTACCAGCTGCCGGTGTGGTTCCCCGGCTGGGTCTTCTTCCTCGTGGTGACGGCCGGCCTGGTCCTGCTGATCTGGCGCTGGCGCGGCTGGGGCAAGTTCGCGGCCCTGGCCTGGGGCGTCGGGATCATCAACCTGGTGGTTCCGATCGCGGCGTCCGAGGTCGACTACCGGTACGCGCTGTCCGCCGTCCCGTTCGCCTGCCTGGCGCTCGGGCTGGCGTGCAT
>JBKQQQ010000553.1:0-7749 GCA_052144275.1 Streptosporangiaceae bacterium | reverse complement strand
GCGCCGACATGTGGATCATGGGGCTGACGCTTTCCGGTCTGGGCACCATCCTCAGCGGCGTCAACTTCATCACCACGATCTTCTGCATGCGGGCGCCCGGCATGACGATGTTCCGGATGCCGATGTTCACCTGGAACGCGCTGCTGACCTCGATGCTGGTGCTGATGGCGTTCCCGCCTCTGGCCGCCGCGCTGCTAGTGCTCGAGATCGACCGGCGGTTGGGCGCGCACGTCTTCGACGCTGCGAGCGGCGGCGCGATCTTGTGGCAGAACCTGTTCTGGTTCTTCGGCCATCCCGAGGTCTACATCCTCGCGCTGCCCTTCTTCGGCATCGCCACCGAGATCATCCCGGTGTTCAGCCGCAAGCCGCTGTTCGGTTACAAGACGCTGATCGCAGCCACGATCGCCATCGCCGGCCTGTCCATGACCGTGTGGGCGCACCACATGTTCACCACCGGTGCGGTGCTGCTGCCGTTCTTCTCGTTCATGACGTTCCTGATCGCGGTGCCCACCGGGGTGAAGTTCTTCAACTGGGTAGGCACCATGTGGCGCGGCCAGCTCACCTTCGAGCCGCCCATGCTGTATACAGTCGGCTTCCTGATCACGTTCCTGTTCGGCGGCATCACCGGCATCATGCTGTCGTCCCCGCCCATCGACTTCGGCGTGTCCGACTCCTACTTCGTGGTCGCGCACTTCCACTACGTGCTGGCCGGCACGGTGCTGTTCGAGATGTTCGCGGGCTTCTACTTCTGGTGGCCGAAGATGACCGGCAAGATGCTGAACAGTCGGCTCGGCAAGGTCCAGTTCTGGGTCATGTTCATTGGCTTCCACATGACCTTCCTGGTCCAGCACTGGATAGGTGTCGAGGGCATGCCGCGGCGCGTCGCCAACTACCCGGACCTGCCCGGGAACGTGACCACGCTCAACATCATCTCGACCGTCGGGTCGTGGCTGCTCGCCCTGTCCGTGCTGATGTTCTTCTGGAACGTGTACATCACCTGGCGGTACGGGGAAAGGGTGACCGAGGAAGACCCGTGGGGTTACGCGAGCTCGCTGGAGTGGGCGACGTCCTGCCCGCCGCCGCGGCACAATTTCTACCGGATTCCCCGGATCAGGTCCGAGCGGCCCGCCTTTGAGGCGCATTACCCGCACATCAAGTGGGGCCGGGAATCGCACGGAATTGAGCAGACGATCCCGGCTGTCGAGAGCGCGCGGAAGTGAGCGTTATTCAGTACCGACTAGCGAGCACGGGCCTTTTCGGCCCGTGCGAGCGGTCGGTGAACGTAAGGGTCGGCGAGTACCCCGACGTAGATCTGAATAACGCGAACATTTTGAGCGAGAGTAGGTTTCTGGCATGAAGGTCGAAGGCTGGCTGTTCCTCGGCTGCGGGGTCTTTTTCGCCGCCGCGGACATCGTCTACTGGTACCTGTCGAAGGACCCGACCGGGACCACCGCGCTGGCGTTCGCCGTCGGGCTCGCCGTTCTCACCGGCTTCTACGTTCTGTTCTCCGGTCGCCGCCTGCCCAGGCGGCCGGAAGACGACTCGCATGGGGAGATCGCGGAGGGTACTGGCGAGCACGGGTTCTTCAGCCCGCACAGCTGGTGGCCGCTGTTCCTCGGGTTCGCCGCGGCCACGGCCGCCCTCGGCTTCGCGGTCGGCTGGTGGCTGTTCCTGATCGGGCTGATGTTCACGGTGTTCGCCGCGATCGGCTTCGTCTTCGAGTACTACCGCGGGAACTTCTCCCACTAGCAAGGGGGATCCGGGGGGATGGGTCCCCCGGACTAGGACGGCCTAGCACCCCGCCAGGCCGGACTGGTAGGCGATGATGACCAGCTGGATGCGGTCCCTGGCATCGAGCTTGGTCAGCAGGTGGGCCACGTGGGTCTTGGCCGTGGCCGGGCTGATCGTCAGCTCTTCGGCGATCTCGGCGTTGGACATGCCCCGGGCGACCATCGTGAGCACCTCGAGCTCGCGGTCGGTGAGCACCCGCTGAAGCTTGGCCCAGGTCAGGCTGGGCTGGCTGTCGCCGTCGGCCTGGGCTGCGGCCCGCGTGGCCCCATTGGCGGGTCCGGTGACGGGCCCAGTGGTGGGTACAGTGCGGGCGAACTCACCGATCAGGCGCCGGGTGACGCTCGGCGCGAGCAGCGCGTCCCCGGCGGCCACCACCCGGATGGCGGTGAGCAGGTCGGCGGGCAGCGTGTCCTTGAGCAGGAAGCCGCTGGCCCCGGCCCGTAGCGCGGCGAAGACGTACTCGTCCAGGTCGAAGGTGGTCAGGATGAGGGCGCGGACGTCGGTGCTCTCGGTGATCCGCCGGGTGGCCTCGATGCCGTCCATGACCGGCATCCGCACGTCCATCAGGATGACGTCGGGTTTGGTGCGCCGCGCGGCCTCGACCGCCTCGGCGCCGTTGCCTGCCTCGCCGACCACCGTGAAACCCGGCGTGGCCGCGATGATCCCGCAGAAGCCCACCCGGACCAGGGCCTGGTCGTCGGCGACCACCACCCGCAAGGTCATCCCTGAGGGCTCCCCGAGGGCAGCGGGATGTGCGCGCTGACACCGAAACCGTAGCCGGGCAGCGGTCCGGCGCTGAACTCGCCGCCGAGCAAGCTCACCCGCTCGCGCATCCCGATGATGCCGTGCCCGCTTCCGCCGATGACGAAATCGCCGGGAAAGCCGCCGGGCGCGTGCCAGCCGGGCATGCCGCTCATGGCGAGCAGCGTCGGCCCGCCGGCGCTCAGGCCTGCGTCGCCTGCGAAGCCTCCGGCGAGGGCCCGGGCGCTCCCGCGGTGCGACATCCCGGCGCTGGCCATCTCCGGCAGGCCCGCGCCGTTGTCGGTCACTTCGAGGATCAGCTCGTCGTGGCCGTAGCCGATCAGCACGCGGCACGAACTCGTGCGGGCGTGCTTGACCACGTTGGTCAGCGCTTCCTGCACGATCCGGTAGGCCGACAGGTCGATGCTGGCGGGCAGTTCCCTGGGCTGCCCGCAGCGGGTCACGTCCACCCGGACGCCCGCGCTGGCGGTGCGTGAAACCAGCCGGTCCAGGTCGGCCAGCCCAGGCGCGGGGTACAGCGGAGCGGACGCGGAAACCCCGCCAAGCCCGGAATCCCCGCCAACCCCGTCGAACCCGCCGACCTCGGCGTCCGGGGTCCCGCCCGTGGCCGGCGACTGGCCCGCGGTCGGCGACTGGCCCGCGGCCGGCGATCCGTCCCCGGCGCCCCGCGCGGCCAGGTCGGTCTCGTCCGCTTGGCGGAGGGCGCCAAGCATCCGGCGCATCTCGTCCAGAGCCTCCCGGCTGGTGGCCTGGATGGCGCCGAGGGCGTTGCGCGCGTCGGCAGGCTGGGTGTCGATGACGTACTGGCCGTAGCCCGCCTGGACCGCGATGACGCTCATGCTGTGCGCGACCACATCGTGCAGTTCCCGGGCTATGCGCAGGCGCTCCTCGGCGACCGCCTTGCTGGCCGCCTCGTCTTGCAGCCGGACCGCGTACCGGCGCCGCTGACGCACGATGTAACCGGTGAACCAGGCGATGATCACGCACAGCGCGACCGAAACCAGCCCGCCGTTCGGGATGAATCCGCCTCCGGTCAGGTGCATGAGCACCGCGTCGGCCAGCAGGGTGGCGAACACGGCGACGAGCACGCGCACCGCGGCCTGCCGGTGCTCGTAGGTCGCCGCGACCAGGTAGAGCACGTAGGCAACGGGCAGGAAGTAGGTCAGGCCGCCATTCTCCGGCCCGATCAGCGTGGTCACGACGACCGAACCGGCTAGCAGCACGCCGAGCATGAACGCCGGACGGCGGCGGCGCATGCCCACCGCCACGACCGCCACCATGACCAGGAAGATGGCCAGCGGCCAGGTGAGCGAGAGAGTTCGGTCGGACACGAAGCCGTACGGGGTTTCCAGAGCCCGGATGACGCCCTTCCTGATGCTCGCGAAGAGGATCAGGCCGAAGACGGCGCCCACTACGTAGTCAAGCGCGGCCCAGTGCCGGGGACTGAGCCGATTGGTCAGCGGCGGCCGCTGATGCGCGGCCGGGACCTCCGAGAAGGTGCGCACGAGACTACCGTAACCGCCATCACCGCTCGGGGCGTCATCCTGCAGGCGTACGCCGCATGGTAACGACAGACCCGGGCTCTGCCGCACAGGACCAAGTGAGTTTCACTCTGGCGGGCGATGACGCGACCGTCCCGTGCTGGCACGGTAACACACATGCCATCCAACAAGGCTCCGCGCATCCAGCCGGGCCCCAGCCAGACCGGCCCCAGCCAGACCGGCCCCAGCCAGACCGGCGCAGTCATCGAGACCACGGTGCTGACCAAGGTGTACCCGGGTGACGTGACCGCGCTTGACGGTCTCACCGTCTCAGTCGCGCCCGGTGTCACCGGACTGGTCGGCGCCAACGGCGCAGGCAAGTCCACGCTGATAAAGATCCTGCTCGGCCTCATCCCGCCGACTAAGGGCCAGGCCAAGGTGCTCGGCCGCGACTGCGAAACCAGCGGCGAGACGATCAGGGCCCTGCTCGGCTACATGCCGGAGCACGACTGCCTCCCGCCCGACGTGACCGCGACCGAGTTCGTCACCCACCTGGGCCGGATCTCCGGCCTGCCGCCTACGGTGGCCAAGGAACGCGCCGCGGAGTCGCTGCGGCACGTCGGCCTGCACGAGGAACGGTACCGGCTGATCGGCACGTACTCCACCGGCATGAAGCAGCGGGTGAAGCTGGCCCAGGCCCTGGTCGGCGCGCCCCAGCTGTTGCTGCTCGACGAGCCGACTAACGGGCTCGACCCGGCCGGGCGCACCGCGATGCTCGAGCTGATCGGCAGGATCGGGATGGAGTTCGGCATCTCCATCGTCGTCGCCTCGCATCTGCTCGGCGAGATCGAGCGGATCTGCGACCATCTGGTCGCGATCGACAGCGGACGGCTGCTGCGCGCTGATTCCATGACCAGCTTCACCCAGGCGAGCCAGGTCCTCGCGGTGGAGGTCGAGGAAGGACTCGCCCAGCTCCAGGCCGAGCTGGCCGCCCGCGGCCTGGCCGCCACCCTCCAGGGCAGCACCGCGATGGGTAGCACGGCGATGGGCGGCGCCGCCCAGGCCAGGACCCTGCTGGTGCCGCTCGGCGGTGATGACACCTACGACGTGGTGCGCGACTGCGTGGCGGCTCTCGCCCTGCCGCTGTGCCGCCTCGAGCAACGCCGGCACCAGGTCGAAGAGCTGTTCCGCGACGAGGAGGGGGTAGGCAATGGCTAACCAGGCCGCCGGGGTCATCCATGACCTCGGCTATCGCGGCTACGACGGCCCCCGGCTGGGCCGGCCGCAGATCGTCAGGGCGCTGACCTGGCACAGCTTCCGCTCCGCCTGGGGCATCGGCCGGGGCGTGAAAGGCAAGATCGTCCCGGTGCTGGCGTTCATCGCGATGTGCCTGCCCGCGCTGGTGAACGCGTTCGCGGTGGCGCGCGGCAACCAGCGGCTGTTCGGCTACGACGTGTACGTGCCGACGCTGCGGGTCGCCGTGGTCACGATCTTCATCGCCGCGCAGGCGCCCGAACTCGTCTCGCGGGACCTGCGCAGCCGCGTCCTGCCACTGTATTTCTGCCGGCCGCTGCGGCGCAGCGACTATCCCCTGGCCAAATTCCTGGCCCTGACCGCGGCCCTGCTGATCCTGATCGAGATACCGCTGCTCATCCTGTACGTCGGCACGATCGCGTCGGCCAAGGGCGGCGCGGCCATCTGGGCCGAGACCAGGGCGCTGATCCCAGGACTCGGCGTCGGCCTGATGTGGGCCGTGCTGTTTGCCGCGATCGGCCTGGTCCTGGCGTCCTTCACCGGGCGGCGCGCGTACTCGACCGGGATCGTCGCGATCACCTGCATCCTCACGTTCTTCCTGTCCCTGCTGCTGATCCAGGCCGAAGGAGGGCAGACGGCCACGTCCACGGGGGCGCGGGTCGCCGGGCTCTTCAGTCCGTTCACCATCCTCGACGGGGTACGCGTCTGGCTGGGCGGCAACCCACAAACGGGGCTGGTGGCCAATCCAGGCCGCTACGGGCCGCTCTACGGGGTCCTGGCGGTGGTCCTGCTCGCGGCCTGCCTCGGGGGCCTGGCCGCGAGATACCGGAGGGTGAGCCAGTCATGACCATCGAACTGCGCAACGTATCGCGCTGGTACGGCAACGTGGTGGCGGTCAACGACATCACCATGTCCATCGGCCCCGGGGTGACTGGCCTGCTCGGGCCGAACGGCGCGGGCAAGTCGACGATCATGCACATGATCGCCGGCTTCCTGCCGCCGTCCCGCGGTGAGCTCACCATCGGCAGCGGGTCAGGCGGCAGCAGCCCGACCTGGCGGCACCCGGCCATATACCGTCAGGTCGGTCTGGTGCCCGAACGGGACTCGGTATACGCCTTCCTGTCCGGGTCTCAGTTCGTCACGGCGACCGCGAAGCTGCACGAGCTCCCGGATCCCGGCGCGGCGGCGGCCCGGGCGATCGCCATGATGGACATGGCCGAGGCGGCGGACCGCAAGATCGCCACCTACTCCAAGGGCATGCGCCAGCGGATCAAGGTGGCCGCGGCCCTCGTGCACGACCCGGAGATCCTGCTGCTCGACGAGCCGTTCAACGGCATGGACCCGCGCCAGCGGCTGCACATGATGGAGGTGCTCGACAAGCTCGGCAGCGAGGGCCGGACGATCCTGTTCAGCTCGCACATCCTGGAAGAGGTCGAGCGCCTGTCCGGCACCATCCAGGTAGTCGTGGCGGGCCGCCTGGCCGCCTCCGGCGACTTCCGCGCCATCCGGCGCCTGATGACGAGCCGGCCGCACGTGTTCACGGTCCGCTCGTCCGACGACCGCCTGCTGGGCGGCACGCTAATCGGCCGGCCCGCCGTGACGGCCGTGGAACTGACCAGGAACGGGCTGCAGGTGCGGACCTCGGACTACGGCGCGTTCTGCCGTGACATCGCGGTGCTGGCCCGGGACCAAGGCATACGGCTGCGCGAGGTGTTGCCCACGGACGAGTCCCTGGAAAGCGTCTTCGCCTACCTGGTCGCCAGCTGAGCCAACCCCTACTGGGCAACCCCTACTGAGCCAACCAAGGAGCAGCAAACCACATGTCCGGCCTCTTCAACCCCACCGTCGCCTGGATCACCTTGCGCGCGACCCTGAGCCGCAGGCGGGCGCTGCTGTTCGCGCTCCCCGCGGTGATCCTGATCTTGTTCACGCTCGCCCTCAAGGCCTCACGGCCGCCGATGCGGCCCTGGCCGTCGCACGTCCTGGGTACGTTCGGGTTCTCGGTGCTGCTGCCGCTCACCGCGCTGATCATCGGCACCAGCGTGCTCGGCGCCGAGATCGACGATGGCAGCATCGTCCACCTGCTGGCCACGCCGGTGCGCCGGTCCTCAGTGGTGGTGACCAAGTTCGTCATCGCGACGGGGCTGACCATGGTCTTCGCCGCCATTCCCGAGCTCATCGCCGCCCTGATCGCGGGCGGGGGCAGCGCGCCAGCCCCGGCCGGCACCGGGCCAACCCCGGTCGGCCCGGGCTTCGACGGCCTGGTCAACGTCAGCTCGGGCAAGCTGGCCCTCGGCCTGTTCGTCGGGGCGCTGGCCTGTTCGGTGATCTACAACGCGGTCTTCGTCATGGTCTCCGTGGCCACAACCCGGGCCATCGCCGTCGGCCTGCTGTACGTGCTGGTCTGGGAGACGCTGCTGTCCAACTTCGTCAGCGGGGTCAAGTTGCTGTCGGTGAGCCA
>JBKQQQ010000552.1:0-4187 GCA_052144275.1 Streptosporangiaceae bacterium | reverse complement strand
TAGCAGTCAGCTTTTACGCAATTGAGGAAGAGTCAGGACGAAAGTCCTTTGTTCTAGGGCCATTCGGCAGCGGTGGGTATCGAGGGGTCTGCCGCTGGCGGGGGCTGGCTGCGCTATTATGGATTATAGGAGGTAAGCGCCACACAGACGAGGAGAGCGCCACATAGACAAGGAGGAAGAAATGATACTAACCGATTCGGCAACCAGTCATCGCGTGCCGGGGCCGGTCCTGTCGAGAGATGGGGATAGATTCGCAGCCTGGCTCGCGGATCTAACTTGGGCAAAGCTATTTCCAGAGGGACGAGATCTCTATTACGATGGCGAGTGCCCAGATAAGTTTACCGAGGCTATTCGAGAAGAATTCGGCTTCGATCCGTCTGCCGATCCGCTGTGGGGAAAGTGGGTCGAAGGCGATCACGGCGAGCCCGGATTCATTTCGTATGGATTCCACTGCCCGGCCAAGCATATAGATGCCATCTATGCCATGCACGGCAGTCACCGATTCCCGGGTCGGGTGCTAATCCTGTGCCGGTAGCTGGAAGCCTGGCGTCCCGAGTCGTTCCGGTGTCGGGCCACCCGGCCAGCATCGGGGCAGGCATCGTGGGGGTCACGGCCGGAACCCCGGCCGCCGCGGTCGGCCTGGAACCCGCGATGTGGTCATGTCGCTCGGCGCCCATGCCGTCACCTCAGCAGCAGGCCTCCGGTCAGCGATCGATGCGTACCGCCCCCGGAACACGGCCAGTGTGGGCTGGGTAGGCCGGTCAGGCCAGGCTCACACGGCAACCGTGGTCTTTACCGCAGCCCCGGTCGGCGGCTTGGCACCGCTCATGTCGATGGTGATGGCTTGCGGCCATGGCGCCTGCGTTGTGACCATTTTCTCCGCCACCACGGGGGCCTGCGTCGTAGGCAGCGCAGGCAGCTGATCTTCGCGCGCACGAACGCCCGTACGCGATGTAGTGGTGACGCAGCGAGGTGGGCGCGGGGTCACCGGGCGGTGAGTATCCGCGCGACCTGGCGGACCGCGGCGCTGAGAGGCGCCGACTGGCCGGCATCCGGCGCATCGCCACCAGGTGATCGCATACCCGGCCAGCCGAGTCGAATACCTCCATGACGCCCAGGTACACATCGGGGGCGAACCGCCGGTTGGGCTCGGCCTCGCGCTGGCACGCCGCCGCGCGAGCTTCCGGCGTGCTGAAGTCCAGGAAGCCGAGGTTGACAGGCTTCTTCAGCTTGTATGCGCGGTCTCCGGCGAAGAACACCACGGCCGAATGCGTTTCCGTCACAGCTGCGCATTGATCCCTATCGATGACGCGCTTCTCGTCGATGGCGGGTCCGCCGCTGCGTAGCGGTACAGAATAGCCAGTTATGGGCTCTACCGCGACGGAACGTGGCCGTATGGCCTGGTCCTAGTCATAGATGTACACCGGGGTGCCAGGCGCCTTGACCAGAGTGTGGAAGAAGGCGGCAATGTCCATCGGGATCCGCACGCAGCCGTGCGAGACGGGCTGCAGCGGCACGTAGGTGTCGCCGTGGATCGCGTAGGCGGTGCCGATGAAGAACACCGGGTTGTACATCTGGCCGAGCGGCACGGTGACCCAGCCGGGCATGAAAACGGTGGTCGTGAAATGGCCGACTGGGGTGATGGCGTAACCGCAGGAGCCGTCACTGCAGTAGTAATACCCGCCGCCGGCGGAGACATGGCTGACAAGTGACAGCTTGTCGTTCCGGTAGAGGAGCAGCACCCGCAGGCGGAGGTTCACCTCCACCCGTAGCGCACCGCCGCGCGGATCGCGCGATTGCGGAGCGCGGGGGCTCACCAGCGCGTGCTCTGTAAGCGGGCCGACGATGCCGTCAGCGCTCAGCCCCTGGACCTCCTGGAACGCCCAGACCGCTTCCAGCGTGTCTGCGCCGAACTGGCCGTCCGCCGGGCCCGGGTAGTACTCGAGCTGCGCCAGTCGTTGCTGCAGTGCCCCGACGTCGTTGCCGTGCATGCCGTACTCAAGCGTGCGCTTGGCCGGCACGTACGCGGGCGACGTCACGCGGGCCGCCGCCACCTGGACGGTTGCCGCGGCCGGCGTCCACCCGGCCGCCGATGCGACCCCCGGCACCGCGCCGGCGAGCGCGATGCACGCCACCGCGACGCTGCCGGCCACGGCACTGCTGATATGCAAGAACCTGGTCATGACCCGCCACCTTCTCGTCCCTTCAGCTTCGCCTTACCTGGCAGGGAAGCTGGCCGCATAGGGTCCCAGGGCAGGCAACCGCGGACCAACGTCACGTTCTGCTCCGACCCTCCTACGTCGTGTACTACCTGCGCGCCCTCGGCTACCGGCTGCCCGACTTCGAACAGACCGGCTCGAACTTCGGCGCGGACCTGGAGCACGAGACCCCGTTCGGAATCGATACCGGACGGGGCACGATGATTGCCGACGGCGCCACCCTCGCCTCTCGGCGATCAGCGTGGATGTCATCTAAGGCCGGCCTGGGAGTCCGGCGGTAAGCTCCGGTGATGGCCCAGCAGTTTGGTGTCGCGGATCTGCTTGTACGTTGCCTGGAGCGGGAGGGCGTCACTGTCGTTTTCGGTATTCCGGGCGAGGAGAACATCGGGTTCGTTGACGCCCTGGCCCGGTCGTCGATCCGGTACGTGCTGGTGCGCCATGAGCAGGCGGCGTCGTTCATGGCGGAGATCTATGGCCGGGTCACTGGCCGCGCCGGGGTGTGCTCGGCGACGCTGGGTCCGGGCGCGATCAACCTGCTGCTCGGTACGGCCGACGCCACGACGAACAGTTCGCCGGTGGTGGCCTTGTCGGCGCAGGTCGGCCTGAACCGGATCTACAAGGAGTCCCACCAGAGCGTCGATCTGGTGTCGATGTTCTCGCCGGCGACCAAGTGGGCGGATGTGATCCTGACCCCGGGCGCGGTCCCTGAGATGGTCCGCAAGGCGTTCAAGCTGGCGCAGACCGAACGTCCCGGCGCGGTCTACCTGGCCGTACCCGAGGACGTCGAGGCCATGGGCGCGCCGGAGGACCTTGCTCCCCTCAACCTCAACGTCCCCCGGCCTGACGAGCCGTCGGCAGCGCAGATCGAGCGGGCCGCAGCGGTGCTGGGCGGCGCCCGTCGGCCGGTCGTCCTAGCTGGTCACGGGGCCGCCCGCGCGCGGGCGGCGGGCGCTTTGCGGCGCTTCTCCGAGCAGCTGGGCTTGCCGGTGGCTACCACCTTCCACGGCAAGGGCGTGTTCCCCGACGACCACCCGCATGCCCTGGGGGCGGTGGGGTTCATGCGGCATGACTACGTCAACTTCGGATTCGATGAGGCGGACGTGATCGTCAGCGTCGGCTATGAGCTGCAGGAGTTCGACCCGGCGCGGATCAACCCGGGCCGGGACAAGCGGATCTTGCACCTGAGCCGGCTCCCGGCCGAGGTTGATGCCAGCTACGACGTCGAGGTCGGTGTCCAGGCCGACATCAGCGCGACCCTGGACGCCCTGGCCGCCGCCACCGCCCGCCGGTGGCAGCCCGGGGCCAGCGGCGAGAAGATCCGCGCGCTGCTGGCAGGCGAGCTGGCGCGCGGCGCCGCCGATGACAGCTTCCCCCTCAAGCCCCAGCGGATCGTGTCCGACACCCGGGCCGCCCTGGGGCGCGCCGACATCGTCCTGGCCGACACCGGGGCGGTGAAGATGTGGATGGCCCGGCTGTATCCCACCTACCAGCCGAACACCTGCCTGACCTCTAACGGCCTGTCCGCCATGGCCTTTGCCCTGCCTGGTGCCATCGGCGCCAAGCTGGCCGAGCCCGGCCGCCGGGTACTGGCCGCGGCCGGCGATGGCGCATTCCTGATGAACTCCCAGGAGATCGAGACCGCCCTGCGCGAGCACATCCCCCTGACCGTCCTGATCTGGCAAGACGACGCCTACGGGCTGATCAGATGGAAGATGAACCTCGAACTCGGCCACGACGTCGCCACCGGCTACTCCAACCCCGACTTCGCGGCCTACGCGGAAAGCTTCGGGGCCCGGGGGTACCAGGTCAATTCCGCCGGTGACCTGCTGCCCATCCTCACCGAAGCCCTCGCCGCGGACACCGTCTCGGTGATCGCCTGCCCGGTCGACTACTCCGAGAACCTCCGGCTCACCGACACCCTCGGCGAACTCACCGGGCCCTTCTGAGCACCACGGGCAGAGCCGGTGC
>JBKQQQ010000551.1:0-3206 GCA_052144275.1 Streptosporangiaceae bacterium | reverse complement strand
GTCAGGTAGGCCGGCTGGGCCTGGATCTGGGACAGCCACAGCAGCTGGGCTCCGGCGTTGACGGCGCAGCCGATCACCGCGACCCGGCCGGGGCCGCCGAGCCAGGCCGTCATCCGCGGCGCGACGACGCGGGCGAACGGCAGGACCATGAGCGGCCCGGGCGCGATGGCCAGGCCGGCCAGCACGGGGGAGTAGTGCCATACGCCGGTGAGGAACTCGACCGCGCTGAGTACGAAGGCGCCGAACCCCGCGTAGTACAAGATCGAGGCGCCGAACGCGCCGCTGAAAGTCCGTGACCGGAGCAGTTCGAGCTCAATGACGGGGGCGTGGTGCCGCCGCGAGCGGATCACCATGGCCGTGCCGCAGGCCAGCGAGGCGGCCAGCAGGCCGATGAAGCTGGCCGAGCCCCAGCCCCAGCCGGGGGCCTTGACCAGGGCGAGCGCGACCAGGCCGACGGCCGCGGCGAGCAGGCCGGCGCCGATCAGGTCGGGGCGGCCCGTGGCCCGGTCGTCCTTGCTCTCCGGCACCACCTTGACGGCCAGGACCATGGCGGCCAGCCCGACCGGCAGGTTGACCCAGAACACCCAGCGCCAGTTGACCTCCACTAGGCTGCCGCCGATCACCGGGCCGAGCGCCGCGCCCAGGGCGCCCAGGGCCGACCAGGTGCCCAGGGCCTTCGGCCGGGCGGGCGCCGGGACGGCCGCCAGCAGGAGCGACAGGGACGCGGGCACCATCGCCCCGGCGCCGGCCGCCTGGATGACCCGGGCCGCGATCAGCGCGGCCACGCCCGGCGCCAGCCCGCACAGCAGCGACCCGGCGCTGAACGCGGCCAGCCCGGCCACGAAGAGCCGCCGCCGCCCGATCCGGTCGGCCCACCGGCCGGCCGGCACCAGCACCGCCGCGAACACGATCGTGTAGGCGTTGAGCACCCAGGACAGCGAACTCAGGCTGGTGCCCGGGTACTGCCTGCTGATCGACGGGAAGGCCAGGTTGACGATGAACAGGTCCAGGCTGGACATGAATACGGCCAGGGAAAGCACGCCGATCACGGCGGTGACCCGGCGCCCATCCGGCGGGGGAGTCGGCACGCCGACCGGAGTCGGCACGCCGACCGGAGTCGGCACGCCCGCCGTTGCCGGGGGAGCCTGTGCTGGGCCAGCCTTCACGGGGCCAGCCTTCATGGGGCCAGCCTTCAGGGGGCCCGCCTTCACGGGGGGAGTGGAGCTCACCGGCCGTCCTCCTAGTAAGTCCGAAATCTGGACCCACTCACCATACCCCGCCGCGGCCAGTGAGTCCAGAAATCCAACTGACGAGGTAAGCTAACCAGCGTGGTGAGTGTCTCTGCCGGGCCGCGGCCCTGCTCCATAGCCCGCACGCTGGATCTCGTCGGCGAGAAGTGGGCGCTTCTGGCCGTGCGGGAGGTCTTCCTCGGCAACCGCAAGTTCGACGAGATGGTGCGCCGCACCGGGGCACCGCGGGACACGCTCGCGGCCCGGCTCCGCACCCTGACCGGCGCCGGGATCCTCCAGCGGCGGCAGTACAGCGAGCATCCGGCCCGCTTCGAGTACCACCTGACCGAAGCCGGCCGCGACCTGTATCCGGTCATCATGACGCTGATGCGCTGGGGCGATAAGTACCTGGCCGGCGACGACGGGCCGCCGCTGCTCCTGCAGCACCGGTGCGGCCACCGGCTGGCGGCCCAGGTGGTGTGCGAGGCGTGCGGGGAACCGCTCCAGGCCCGCGATGCGAGGCCAGTGACGCCGGGCCCGTGACTCCGGGCCCGTGACTCCGTGCCCGTGACCGGCGCCGGCGGCTAGCTACCCAGCGGGTGCCCGCCGGGCGCCCAGGAACAGCTCGGCCAGTTCCTGGGTGGTGGTGGCGTCTTCGGGGGCCTTGTCGTCGCGCCACCGTCCGGTGAACCGGGGGAAGCGCATGGCCAGGCCGGCGTCGGGTTTGATCAGTCCCCAGGCGGCCGTGTAGTTCGGGGACAGGGTGAGCTCGGCGGACAGGATCTCCGCGACGAGCCCGGGCTCGAACCAGACGTCGGGGTGCTGGCGGGCGTCGACCCGGGCGGGCCGGTGCGGGGCGGCCAGCGGCGCGAGCCTGTCGGGGAGCGCGGCCAGGTCGGCGTCGGTGAACCCGGTGCCGCACTTGGACACGGTGCGGAACAGGTCGGCGGCCGGGTCGTAGGCGGCCAGCAGCAGCGCGCCGTAGACCCCGGCGCGGCGGCCCCGCCCGGCGAACGCGCCGACGACGACCAGGTCGACGGTGTCGGAGAGTTCGGTGCGGTAGTCCCGCTTGAGCTTGATCCACAGCCAGCCGCGGGCGCCGGCCTGGTAGATCGAGTCCGGCGCGACCGACTTGCACACCAGCCCCTCGCAGCCGTCGGTGACCGCCTGCTCGAACGCCGCGTCCAGCGCGGCCGGGGCGGCGACCTCGGTGGCGGTGGTGAGCCGCAGCCGGTCCGAGACGGTGATCGCCGCCCTCAGCGCGGCCCGCCGCTGCGGGTACGGCAGCCTGGTCAGGTCCTGCCCGTCGGCGTACAGCAGCTCGAAGCAGAACAGCCCCACCGGCACGTCCTGGACGGCCTGGTCGATGCCGTGCTTGCGCCGCCGGAACATGACCTCGCCGAACGGGTGCAGTTCCCCAGCGGCCGCGTCGTAGGCCACGACCTCCCCCTCCAGGATCGCCTCGCGCGGCCCCAGCCCCGCCGCCAGCGACTCGACGACGTCGGGAAACTGGGCGGACACGCGTTCCAGCCGCCGGGTGAACAGCTCGATCGCCCCGTCTGCGGTACGGTGCGCCTGCACCCGCACGCCGTCGTACTTGTACTCCGCCGCGCATTCCCCGCCGAGCTTGGCCAGGATCCCGGCCGCGTCGGCCAGCCGCTGGGCCAGCATGGCCCGCACCGGGTTACCCGGGCGGACCTGGATCTGTTCGGCCGCCGCCAGGCCGCCTTCGGCCAGGGCGGCGGCGACCCGGCCCAGGTCGCAGCAGATGTTGTAGGCGCGTTCCAGCACCGGCCGGGCGGCCCGCCCGCCGGTGTACACCTGGGCCAGCGCGTCCAGGATGGTGGGCGTGCCGATGCCCAGCCGCAGCCCCTTGGTGACCAGGCGCAGCAGGTAGCGGGCCTCCAGCGGGGTGGCCTGGCCGAGCAGCCCGGCCAGCAGGTCCAGCTTGCGGCCCTGCGACCCCGTTCCCTCGGC
>JBKQQQ010000550.1:0-4533 GCA_052144275.1 Streptosporangiaceae bacterium | reverse complement strand
CGAGCCCGGCCCCGAGGGCCACCGTGACCAGGCCGATGGCCCACCAGGTCATCCGCGGCAGCTTGCGCCGGGCCAGCCTGCTCGCCACCAGCAGGGTGAACGGGAGCTCGATGATGAAGATGGGCTGCACCAGCGCGACCGGGCCGGTGGCCAGCGCGGTAGCCTGGCAGACGGCGGCCAGGATGACCATGCCGATGCCCGCGAGCCATACCCTGTGCCTGATCAGGTAGCCGAACAGGGACAGGTGCAGCGCTTTAGCGGCTGGTGCGGTCGCCGCGACCATCCGCTGCAGAACCGACGCCAGGCCGTTGAACAGCGCCGTGAGCAGCGCGAACAAAACCGACACCACCGCGGCATCTTAACGGTATCAACACCCAGGTAGGAAGCGATTAGAGGCGGCGCAGGCCGGGACCGCGCCGTCTGGTCATGCCGTCAGGACCTATGCGGGGTGGCTGGCCTGAGGCGCAGGGAGGGACAGCCGGAATCGTCACTCGGGTGAGGTATGGGTGAAAATGTTTAATTCGTAGCCATGCCGCTATTGCCGACGTACGGAGCAAACGGTCACTGTTCATAGCGGTTTGAGAAGATTTGTTCAGCGACTAGTCCGCCTATTCACCTAGTTTTCATATGTGTGGGCGGAGACATTTGCCTTCATTCCGGTATTCACATGAGGCAGGGACAGTGCAATGAGAGCCGTACTGGACAGCAGGACGCCCTTGGCCGCCGAAGGAGGCGCCATGCCGCTGGACCGATGGGAACTGCTGCGCATGCTCGGCGCGACGGCCGGGGATCCGGGCGCCGCCCGCGCCGCCGGAGCCGCGCTGGGCCTGCCGCCCTGCGGGGACACCGAGCACGCCGAGGTGTTCGCGGTCAACTGCCCGCCCTATGCCTCGGTATACCTCGGCGCCGCGAGCACCGGACGGCTGGCGGCCTTCTGGGCGGCGGCCGGGCTTGGCGTGCCACCCGAGCCCGATCATCTGACCACGCTGCTCGGCCTGTACGCCCGCCTTGGTGCGGCCGCGCCGGAGCCGGGCCAACTGCGGCCAGCCCACCTCAGGCCAGCCCAGCTCCGGCCAGCCCAGCTGCGGCACACACTGTTCCGGGAGTACCTGTGGCCTTGGCTGCCCGCCTTCCTCGGCGCCGTGTCCGACCTGCCGGCCGGCGCCATGACGCCGTGGGCCGAGCTGACCCTGTGCGCGCTCCGGCGGGAGCGGGAGGTGGACGGGGGCTGGGACGGGCCGCTGCCGCTCGCGCTGCGGCAAGCGCCGCCGGCCGGCGCGGACGGCGGGCCCGGCGAGCTTCTCGACTGGCTCACTACCCCCCTGCGCAGCGGCATCATCCTCACCCGGCGGGCCGTGGCGGCCGGCGCGGACCGGGTCGGGGCCGGGCAGCGGATCGGGAACGGGCGGCAAGCCCTGGGCGTCATGCTGGCCGCCGAGCCGAAGCGCACGGCCGACTGGCTGGCGGACGAGGCGGACCGCTGGTCGCGACGGCACCTGGCCATGGTCCCGGGAACTCCCGGCGATCGGGTCCAGCAGTGGTGGGCCGACCGCGCCGCGCGCACCGCCCGCGTGCTGCGCGCTGGTTACCCGGCCATCGCCGGGGTCACCGTAGCTGGCTAGGGGGCGGGGACCCGGAAGATGCGCAGTTGCAGGGCCAGGGTCGCGTAGTAGCCGACCAGCGCGGACAGCTCGACTAGGGCCTGCTCGCCGAGCACCGCGACCGCGGTGTCGTACTCCTGGTCGTCCAGGTCGGCGGTATTTGGGTCCGGGCCGGTCAGCGCCCGCACCACCGAGTAGGCGACCTGCTCCTGCTTATCGGCGAAGCCGGGATCCGCGCCGACCCGGAGCGCCTCGATTTCCGGCTCGGCGAGCCCGGCCTCGCGCCCGATCGGCTCGTGCGAGGCCCGCTCGTACCCGCTATCCCAGGCCTGCGCCACCACCAGGATCGCCATCTCGCGGACCCGGGGTGCCAGCTGAGTTCGGAACCTGATGGCCGCGCCGAGCTCCTGCAGCGCGTGGCCGACGGGCGGCGCGTAGAGCATCGCGTTGAACGGCCCGGCCAGGCCGCCCGCGCCGCTGGAGAGGGCGACCGCGCGCGGCCCCTGGCCGCGCGGGCCGCACAGGATCTCCCGGTACAGGTCCAGCTGCTCGGCGGTCATCTCCTCCGAGGACAGGACAGCAAGGCGCATCGGCATTCCCTCGCTTTCTTCTCGAGGGTTATCTGCCCACCGTGGCCAGGGCATGCACCGCGGGCCGTTCGGGATTAATGATCTTTATGCAGTTGACCGGCCGCGCCGGGCGGTGGCGTCGACGATGACGGCAGCGAGCAGGACGGCCGCGGTCCACATGTACTGCGGGGCGGCGCCCAGCCCGAGCAGTTCCAGGCCGTTGTAGATGACGGCGACGACGACCCCGCCGAGGACCGCGCCCAGCATCTTGCCGCGGCCGCCGAACAGGCTGACCCCGCCGATCACCGCGGCGGCGACCGCCAACAGGACGTTCTGGCCGCCCGGGACGTTGGTGGAGACCGAGCCCAGGTAGGAGGCGTAGACGATGCCCATGATGCCCGCGGTCAGCCCGGCCAGCGCGAACGCGGCGACCCGGATCCGGCTCAGGTTGATCCCGGCCCGCCTGGCCGCCTCGCCGTTGCCGCCGATCGCGTAGAAGTACCGGCCGGAACGGGTCCGGCCGAGCAGGAAGCTGTAGGCGACGACGATCACCAGGATCAGCGGCACCACCCACGGCACCCCGCGGACCGCGACGGCGACGCCGCGGTTGGTGTTGCCGATGAGCACGACGACCACGCCCGCGATCGCCATCATGACGATCTTCAGGGCGGTCACGCTGGCCGGGGGCGCGGCGAGGTTGCTCGCCCGCCTGCGCCGGTCACGGACGATGAACGTCGTGCCGGCCAGGGCCACGGAGACGGCCATGACGATCCAGCCGGCCAGCGGGCTCATGGCGCCGCCCTCGATATCGGACAGCACGTTGTTGTACAGCCTGATGGTCCCGCCGGAACCGGGGGCGGCGAAGTCCATGACTTCCAGCAGCAGGCCAATCGCCAGCAACTGGCCGGCCAGCGTGACCACGAAGGACGGCAGCCGGAGCCGGGTGATGATCAGGCCCTCGAGGCCGCCGAAGATCGCGGGAACGGCCAGGCCCACCAGCACCGCGATCGGCCACGGCCAGGGATGCGGCGGCACAAGCAGCCAGCAGGTGAAGGTCGCGCCGATCGCGGAGGTATACCCGATCGACAGGTCGATCTCGCCGAGCAGCAGCACCCACACCTCGGCCATGCCAAGCAGCACGATCCACGCGGCCTGCGTCATCAGGTTGACCAGGTTGCCTGCCGACAGGAACAGGGAGCTGCGGGCCTGGAAGTAGATCACGATGGCGACCAGGCCGAGCAGGACGGGCAGGAAGCCGCTGTCGCCGCTACGGACCCGGGCCACCCAGAGCTTGGCGTACTCGCCCAGCGAGTCCGCCAAGACGTCGGGGGCGGCGACCGCGGCGGTCTCGGACGCGACCTCGTCGGTGTCGGTGGCTTCGGACGGCGGCTCTTCGACTTCAGTGCTCACTGGAGCTCCCTGATGACTGCCCGGCCGGGCGCGACGGCTCGGCCGGCTGGCCGACGAGGCGCCTCGTGGTACCCATGGTCATGAGGTCGACGATGGACTCGGCGTCGAACTGCGACTTCGGCCCGACGGCGACCAGGCGGCCCAGGCGCAGCACGGCGACCCGGTCCGCCACCGACATCACATCGATCAGGTTGTGCGAGATGACGATCACCGCGATGTTCTGGCTCTTCAGGCGGCGGATGAGGTCGAGCACCACCCGGGTCTGGGTGACGCCGAGGGCCGCTGTGGGCTCGTCCAGGATCACCAGCTTGGCCTGGCGCATCACGGCCTTGGCCACCGCGACGGCCTGGCGCTGACCGCCGGACAGCGACCCCACCGGCTGCCGGACCGAGCGGACCGTCACCACGGACAGGTCGGCCAGGGTTTGCTTGGCCGTCTTCTCCATCGAGATCTCGTCCAGCTGAAAATGCCGGACCGGCTCCTGGCCGAGGAACATGTTCGCCACGATGTCCAGGTTGTCGCACAGCGCGAGGTCCTGGTAGACGGTGGCGATGCCGAGGTCGGTGGCGTCCTTCGGGGTGTGCAGGTGGACCGGGCGGTCCTGCCAGAACATCTCACCGTGATCCTGATGCCAGATGCCGGAAATCGTCTTGATCAGCGTGCTCTTGCCTGCCCCGTTGTCACCGACGATCGCGGTCACCTGGCCGACCGGAATGTCCAGGTCAATGTCGGTCAAAGCGCGCACCGGGCCGAAGTTCTTGCCGACGCCGACCAGGCGCAGCAGCAGCTGGGACCCGTCGGCCCCGTCGGAGCCGTTGGCATCCTGGGCGCTGACTGGGTCCACGGCGGCCGGAGCGTGGACCGGCTGGGTCTGCGGCGCTTGCATGGCCTGATCGGAATCGCGGGCGGACGCCCGGCCCGCGGTAGCGGGCCGGGCGTCGTCGGCGCGCGGG
>JBKQQQ010000549.1:0-3859 GCA_052144275.1 Streptosporangiaceae bacterium | reverse complement strand
CGTGCGGGCTCTCGCTGATGTTCGGGGTCATGAAGGTCGTCAACCTGGCGCACGGCGACCTCGCGGTGATCGGCGGCTATATCGCGGTCGGCGTCATCACCGTCACCCACATCCCGGTGCTGTGGTCCGTCGTGATCGTGGTGCCGCTGATGGCGCTGCTCGGCTACGTGCTGCAGCGGACCGTCATTCAGGCCTCGCTCGACCGCAGCATTCTCACCACGCTGCTGGTCACGTTCGGGCTGTCCGTGGTGATCGAGAACGGCCTGCTCCAGTTCGTCAACGCCGACAGCCACTCGCTCGGCGTCGGGAACGCCATCATCACCAGCTCGTTCTCGATCGGCTCGCAGATCACGATCGCCTACCTGCTGCTGCTGATCTTCGTGGTGGCCGTGGTGGTGCTGCTCGGCTTGCAGTATTTCCTGTCCGTGTCGAAGTACGGGCGGCTGATCCGGGCGGTGGCCGACGACAAGGAGGCGGCCCAGCTGTCCGGGGTCGACTACCGGCATGTGTTCGGCATCGCGGCGGCGATCGCGTTCGGCACCGTGGCGCTGGCCGGCATCGCGTACGGCATGTACTCCCAGTTCTCGCCGACCACCGGAACCGACACGATCCTGCTGTTCGCGTTCGCGGCGGTGGTGATCGGCGGGCTCGGCTCGCTCTGGGGCACGCTGCTCGGCGGCGTGGTCCTCGGCGTGGCCCAGCAGATCGGCGCCCAGATCAACCAATCGGACCAGTTGCTGGCCGGGTACATCGTCTTCCTCGCCGTGCTGGCGTTCCGCCCGCAGGGCCTCACCACGCGGAGGGCGCAATCATGAGCGTGGCCACTGAAACCACCGCCCGTTCGGTAGAAAAATACCGGGTCACACGGTCGCGGAGAAACGTGGCCTGGACCGGGCTCGGCGCCCTCGTCGTGGTTGTCGTGCTCGCGCTCTTCCCCTACATCGTGTACTCCGGCACCACCAGCATCATGGTGCAGGCGTTCATCGTGCTGACACTCGCCAGCATGTGGAACCTGCTGGCCGGCTACGCGGGCCTGGTATCGGTGGGGCAGCAGGCGTTCGTGGGGCTCGGTGCGTACTTCGTGCTGATCCTGAACATCCACAGCATCTCGATGTTCACCGCGCTTCCGGTCGCGGCAGTCGGCTGCGGGGTCGCCGCCCTGCCGATGTGGTGGCTGGTATCCCGGCTGCGCACCGGGTACTTCGCCATCGCCACCTGGGTGCTCGCGACGACCGTCCTGCTGATCATCGAGAAGTTCCCCTCCATCGGCGGCGGGACCGGCATGTCGCTGCCGCACACGCCCAACAACGGCACGGCGCTGCTCGAAGCCGATACGTACTGGATCGGGCTGGCCGTCACGGTCCTGTCGCTAGTCACCGTGTACCTGCTGCTGCGCGGCAGGCTGGGCCTGGTGCTCACCGCCATCCGCGACGACGAGGTGGCGGCGCGCAGCTCGGGAGCGCGGGTCGGCCTGGCCCGGATGCTCGTCTTCGTGGTGGCCGCGATCGGCTGCGGTGCGGCCGGGGCGCTGCTGGCCATCAGCCAGCTCATCGTGCAGCCGAGCGCGGTGTTCAGCGTGCAGTGGACCGCCGTGATGGCGTTCGCGGTGATCATCGGGGGGCTCGGCACGATCGAGGGGCCGATCCTCGGCACCATCGTGTACATAATCCTGCAGCAGACGCTGGCCTCCTACAACGCCTGGTACCTGATCATTCTCGGGCTGGTGGCGATGGTCGTCGCGCTGTTCGCGCGCCGCGGTCTTTGGGGGCTCGTCGACGATCACCTGCACATCCGGCTGTTCCCGGTTGGATACTGGCTCTGGGCGCCCGGCAGCGGCGGCCGCCGCCTGCGCGGGGTCAGCCCGCGCCGTGGAGGCCGGCACAGCTGAGGCCGGCACAACTGAGGCCGGCACAGTTGCCCGGCCGATCGCGGGACTGTGGGGGGAGGCCAGCATGACACCAGCCGGCCGGAACGACCGTACGCCAGCACCGCAGCGGCCGGGGCCGCGGCCCAACGGCGTGCTGCGCCAGGCCGGGTGGGCCTCGGTGCCCATCTGGTCGATCGGCTTCTTGTCGTTCGTCCCGTTCCTCGCCTATGCCGTGAGCCAGCGCAGGAAGAGGGACTGGGCGGTGTTCGCGGCCTACCTGGCGGCGACCGTGGCGATGATCGTCGCGGTGGGCTCGGCCAAACCCGGCGCCGACGCGGGCGTGGGCGGCTTCATCATCGCCCTGGCGGGGTGCGCCGCAGTGCACGCGGCCGTGCTGTTCCGGCCCTCACGCGGCACGGCGCCGCTTGGCCCGTCCGGGCCGCCGCCCGCGCCGGTCGAGGTGGCCATGCGGCAGCGCAACCGGGCGGCCGTAGCCAGGGCGCGCGAGGCGATCGAGCGGCGGAAGGAGGCGCGGCGCCTGGCCGCGACAAAGCCCGACCTGGCCAGGGAGCTGTGCATCGGCCGCCCGGACCTGCCACGCCAGTACGACGACGGTGGCCTGGTGGACGTCAACCACGTGCCCGCCATCGTGCTGGCGGGAAACCTGGGGCTCGCGCCGGACGAGGTCCGGGACGTCCTGGCCGCGCGGGACAAGCTCGGCAAGTTCACCAGCGCCGACGAGCTGTGCGCCTACACTTCGCTCTCCCCCGACCGGGTCGACGAGCTCCGCGACCTGATGATCTTCACCTGAGCCCTGGTGGCGGGGGCCGGGAGCCGGGCGGAAGGGCGCGGGAGAATGGTCGCGTGCTGCTTACCGAGATCGCTGAGGTGTCGCGGACCGTGGCCACCACCGGCGCGCGGCTCGCGAAGATCGAGACGCTGGCCGGCGCGCTGCGCCAGGCCGGGCCGCTCGAGGTGCCGATCGCCGTGGCCTACCTGTCCGGTGAGCTGCCGCAACGGCAGATCGGCGTCGGGTGGGCGACGCTGCGGGACGGGTTCCCGCCCGCGGATACGCCCACGCTCACGCTGAGCGACGTGGACGCGGGCTTCTCCGCGATCGGGGCGGTCTCCGGGAAGGGTTCGGCGGCCACGCGCAAGGCGCTGGTCAGCGAGCTGTTCGGCCGGGCCACCGAGGACGAGCAGCGGTTCCTGTTCGGCCTGCTCTCCGGTGAGCTGCACCAGGGGGCGCTGGAGGGAGTCATGACCGAGGCCGTGGCGCGGGCGGCTTCGGTACCGGTGAACCAGGTCCGCCGGGCGGTGATGCTGCGCGGCTCGCTGGGCGTGGTGGCCGCCGCCGCCCTAGCCGGCGGCAGCGGCGCACTAGCGGAGTTCGGCCTGGAGGTGGGACGCCCGGTGCGGCCGATGCTCGCCTCCAGCGCGACGAGCATCGACGAGGCCCTGGCCAAGATCGGCGGCACGGCCCCAGTGGAATGCGCCGCGGAATGCGCGGTGGAATGCGCGGTGGAATGCGCGGTGGAGTGGAAGCTCGACGGCATCAGGATCCAGGCGCACCTGTCTGGGGGAAACGTGCGCCTGTTCACCCGGACGCTCGACGACATCACGGCCCGGCTGCCCGAGGTGGTGGCGGCACTGGGGACGCTGCCGGTGCAAACGGCGGTGTTCGACGGCGAGCTGATCGCGCTGCGCGAGGACGGCAGGCCGCTGCCGTTCCAGGACACGGCGGCGCGCACCGCCAGCCTGGACGGCGGGGGCCCCTCGGTACCGCTTTCTGTGTTCCTGTTCGACGCCCTCCACCTGGACGGCACCGACCTGATCGACGCCGAAGACCGGCAGCGGCACGCCGCGCTGGCCCGGGCCGTCCCGCCCGACCTGCTCATGCCGCGCCTGGTCACCTCCTCAGCCGAGGAGGCCACCGCCTTTTTCTCCGATGCGCTGGCCCACGGGCACGAAGGCGTCGTGGTCAAGTCGCTC
>JBKQQQ010000548.1:0-9882 GCA_052144275.1 Streptosporangiaceae bacterium | reverse complement strand
GGGCAGGGCGAGCGCCGGCAGGCCGGCCAGGTTGGCCGGCATGGTCAGCACGGTGAGCGACATGCCCCGCTCGCCGAACAGCGGCGGCGGGCCCGCCAGCGTCGGCATGGCCAGGAACGGATGGCGGTCCAGCATCGCGGTGAACCAGTCACGCACCTCGAGCCTGGTCCGGCTGGCGGCGTCCCGCTGATCGGCGGTGACCTCGGCCGCCTCGGTCATGTTCCGCCGGATCTGCGGGCTGAGCCGGTCGAAGTGCGGGATCAGGTGCGCGTTCGCCTGGTAGGCCTCCACGTCGATGAGCACGTTCCCCGCGCCGTTGGCGGCCCGGAAGTCGAACCCGGCGACCTCGGTGACGCGCAGGCCGGCCGAGGCCAGGGCGGCGTCGACCGCGGCGTCGGTCACCGGGTCGATGTCGATGTCCGGCCGGATCCGGCCCACCGCGAGCTCACAGGACCCGGCCGCGAAGCCAGCCTCGATCAGGCGCATCCCGAGTTCCACCGCGGCCACGTCCGCGCCGAGCGGGCCGACCGTGTCCAAGGACGGGCCCAGCGGGTACACGCCGTCGACCGGCACCCGGCCCCAGGTGGTCTTCAGGCCGACGACCGCGCAGCAGGCGGCGGGGATCCGGACCGAACCTCCCGTGTCCGTGCCGAGGGCCACGTCCGCCTCCCCCGCTGCGACGGCGACCGCCGAGCCGCTTGATGACCCGCCGGGAATCCGCTGCGGATCCGCCGGGTTCACCGGCGTGCCCGACCACGGGTTCAGCCCGCTCGCTGACCAGCACAGTTCGGCTAGGTTGGTCTTGCCGACGATCCGCGCTCCGGCCCGCCGGGCCGCCGCCACCACGGCCGCGTCCCTCGCCGCCGGGCTCGCCTGTTCCGCGATCAGCTGGCAGCCGACCGTGGTCGGCAGGCCCTCGACATCGATGCAGTCCTTGACCGCGAGCCGCGGGCCGTCGCCCGGCGCGTCCAGCCGCACTATCCAGGTGGGGTCCATACGGTAATTGTCGCCTACTCCAGGGACGTCCCCCCGGGCTAGCTCAGCCAAGAAGTCATGGAAGTTTCGCCTGGATGTCACGGCGGCTGTGATGCCGCGATCGGTTGATATCGCACCTTGTGACCATGAGGGTCGCGATTATCACCGAGTCCTTCCCACCCGACGTCAACGGCGTCGCGCACTGCGTGCTGCGGGTCACCGAACTCCTCACCAGCTACGGCCACCATCCTCTCGTCATCGCACCCCGGCCGCCCGGCGACAGGAGGGTGCGCGCAGGAGAGGCGCCCGGAGAGCGGGGGGCGGGCGAAAAGGAGGCAGCTTCGTTTCCGTTCCCGGTCGTGCGCGTTCCCGCGGTGCCGCTGCCCGGCTACCCGAGCTTCCGGCTCGGCCTGCCCAGCCGCCGGATCCAGGCCGCACTCATCCGGCACCGGGCCGAGGTGGTACACCTGGCCAGCCCGGTATTCCTGGGCGCGCACGGCGCCGCGGTGGCCCGGCGGCTCGGCCTGCCCACGGTTGCGGTGTACCAGACCGACCTGCCGTCCTACGCGCGGGCCTACCGGCTCGGCCGGGCCGGCGAGACGTTCGCCTGGCGGTGGCTGCGCGGCATCCACAACGGGGCCGCGCGCACGCTGGCCCCGTCCACGGTCACCGCGACCGGCCTGCTCGGCCAGGGCATCGGCAACGTCTGGCTGTGGGGGCGTGGCGTGGACACGCGGCGCTTCGACCCGGCCAAGCGCAGCCAGCAGCTGCGCGCGGCGCTGCTGGGGGAAGCGGCGCAGGGCGAACTGCTCGTGGGGTACGTCGGCCGCCTGGCCACCGAGAAGCGCGTCGAGCTGCTGGCCGGGATCACCGCACTGGCTGGGGTCCGGCTGGTCATCGTGGGCGCCGGACCGGGCGAGGCCATGCTGCGCCAGCACATTCCGGACGCCATCTTCCTCGGCGAGCGCCGGGGCGAGGAGCTGGCGGCCATCTACGCCAGCCTGGACGTGTTCGTGCACAGCGGGCCGTATGAGACGTTCGGGCAGACGCTGCAGGAGGCCGCCGCGAGCGGGCTGCCGGTCGTCGCGCCGGCTGCCGGAGGGCCGCTCGACCTGGTGGCGGACGGGGTGACCGGATACCTGGTGCCGCCGTCGGACCCGGGCGCGTTCACCGCCGCGGTGGCCCGGCTGGCCGCCGACCCGGCGGCGCGCGCGGCGTTCGGCGCGGCCGGGCGGCGCAAGGTGCTGAGCCGGAGCTGGCCCGCGCTGACCGAGGAGCTGATCGGGCACTACGCCGCGGTGCTGGGGGCCAGGCCGGCCAAGGTCCGGATATGAGGATCGTCCGGCTGGCCAACTTCGTGGCGCCGCGCTCGGGCGGCCTGCGCACCTCGCTAGCCGAACTTGGCGCGGGCTACCAGGCCGCGGGACACGAGCCGGTGCTGGTCATCCCGGGTGAGCGGGACAGCGACCAGCGGACAGAACAGGGCCGGGTGATCACGCTGCGCGCGCCCCGGGTGCCGTTCGCCGGCGGCTACCGCGTGCTGTGGCGCAGGCGGCGGCTGGCCCGGCTGCTGACCCGGCTGCGCCCGGACGCGCTGGAGGTGTCGGACCGGACCACGCTGCGCTGGACCGGGGCGTGGGCGCGCGAGCACGGCGTGCCCGCCGTCATGGTGTCGCACGAGAGCGTCACGGCCCTGCTAAAGGGGCTGGGGCCGGCAGGGCTGGGTGGGGTGGGGCGCGCCGTGGCCGACTGGCTCAACCGGCGCACCGCCCGGGAGTACCAGCGGGTCATCTGCACCACCGGCTGGGCGGCGGGCGAGTTCGAGCGGATCGGCGCGGGCAACGTGGTCCGCGTGCCGCTCGGCGTGGACCTGGCCACCTTTGCCCCGCGGACCGGCCAGGTGCGGGCGGAGGACCAGATCTTGCTGGTGCACTGTGGCCGGCTGTCGGCGGAAAAGAGGCCGCGGCGCTCGCTGACCACGCTGGCCACCTTGCGTGCGAGCGGCCTGCCTGTCCGGCTGGTGGTGGCCGGCGACGGCCCGCTGCGGCCGCGCCTGGAGCGCCGGGCCGCGCGGGCCGGACTGCCGGTCACCTTCACCGGCTTCCTGCCCGGACGGGCCGACCTGGCTGCGCTGCTCGCCAGCGCCGACGTGGTCCTCGCGCCCGGGCCCGCGGAAACCTTCGGGCTCGCCGCGCTCGAGGCGCTCGCCTGCGGGACCCCGGTGGTGGTGAGCGCGGAGTCCGCGCTGCCCGAGGTCGCGGGCGAGGCCGGGGCCAGCGTGCCGGGCGAGGACCTCGCGGCCGGCGTGCGCGCCGTGCTGGCCCGCCCGGAGCGGGCGCGCCGGGCCGCGGCCCGGGCCCGCGCCGAGCAATTCGACTGGGCCACGGCCGTCCGGGGCTTCCTCGCCGTGCACACGGCCGGGGACGGGCACGAGGCGGGAGTCAGGGCATGACGACGTTCGTGGCACTCGGCGACTCGATCACGGTGGGCATGGGCGACCCGGTACCCGGCCGCGGCTGGGCTGCGCTGCTGGCCGGCGCGCTGCCCGAGCCAGAGGTGCACAACCTGGCCAGGCTCGGCGCGCTGGCCGCCGACGTGGAGCGCATTCAGCTGCCGGCCGCGATGACGCTGCGGCCTGATGTGGCCAGCGTGGTGGTCGGCATCAACGACACGCTGCGCGGTGATTTTGATCCCGAACGGACGGGTGCGTCGGTCGCCCGGACGGTGGCGGCGCTGCGGGCGGCGGGCGCGCAGGTGCTCACCATGCGGCTGCCCGACCCCGGACAGATGTTCGGGCTGCCGGGAGCGCTGGCCCGGCCGCTGGCCCGCCGGATGCGCGCGGTGAACGCGGCCGTGGACGAGGTGGCCGGGCGGCACGGGACCGTGCACCTGGACGCGGCCCGCGACCCCGCCACCTACGAACGCCGCTACTGGAGCGTGGACCGGCTGCACCCGAACGAGCGCGGCCACCGCCTCATCGCCTGCCGCTTCCACGCCCTGCTGGCCGCGTCCGGCTACCCGGTCGGCCCCGGCCCCGACCCGGAGCCGTCCAGCCCGCCGCCGACCAGGCTGGCCGAAGCCGCCTGGATGGCCACCAAGGGCACCGCCTGGCTGGTCCGGCGGTCCAGGGACCTGGTGCCGGCCCTGGTGGGGCTGGCGGTGCGCGAGTGGCTGGCTGGTGAGAGCGCGCCGGAAGATGACAGCGCCGGGCGCGAACCAGTGAACCTGAACGCCTTAAGCAGACGTTCAGGAAACTTACGGCTTAACAGGTGGTTACCCTTGGCTCCCCTCAAGGTCCGGAACCGATCATCAAAACGTAACGAAAGGACGAAGCCGCCACCCAAGCGGCACGGATTTGGGGGCACAACCCATGAGCCAGACCTACGACCCGAACGATTCAGAACAGCACCCAGGCAGCCCGGGCTATCCAGCCGGACAGGGTGATGCCGGCGGAGCTGGCTACCCGGGTGGACCGGGTTATGGCGCTGGATACGGCTTCGCCGCCGCACCGCCTCCGCCACGGCGGCCGAACCACAAGCGCCGACTGATGATCACCGGCGCAGTGGCACTCGCCGCGGGCGCCGCCGCAGGCGGACTGATCGGCAGCCTGAACCCGACCTCGGTGGGCACGGCCACCGCCACCTCCAAGACCATGCTCTCGGCCAGCCAGATCGCGTCCCGGGTGGACCCCGGACTGGTTGACGTGGTGTCCACCCTTGGCGATGAGCAGGCCACCGCGGCCGGCACCGGCATCGTGCTGACCTCGAACGGCGAGGTGCTGACGAACAACCACGTGATCGATGGCGCCACTTCGATCAAGGTCACCGATGTCGGCAACGGCCGCACCTACACGGCCAAGGTCGTCGGGTACGACGCCACCCAGGACGTCTCGGTGATCCAGCTGCAGAATGCGTCCGGCCTCACCGTCGCCAGCCTAGGCGACTCCTCCACGGTACAGACCGGTGACAGCGTGGTCGCGCTCGGCAACGCCGGCGGCAAGGGCGGCACTCCGTCGGTCGCCGCGGGCACGGTCACCGCCCTGAACCAGTCGATCACCGCGTCGGACGAGGGGTCCGGGAACAGCGAGCAGCTGACCGGGCTGATCGAGACCAACGCGGACATCCAGCCGGGCGACTCGGGCGGCTCGCTGGTTAACGCCTACGGCCAGGTGATCGGCATGGACACCGCGGCCTCCTCGGGGACCCAGGTCCAGTCCCAGTCCGGCCAGACCGCGGAGCAGGCCTACGCGATCCCGATCAACGAGGCGACCTCCATCGCTCAGCAGATCGAGGCCGGCACCACCTCGGCTAAGGTCCACATCGGCGCCACCGCCTTCCTCGGCGTGGAAACCCAGCCCGCGAGCCAGGGCTCGGACAGCGGTTCCGGCGGTTCCGGCGGCTTCGGCGGCTTCGGCGGCTTCGGCGGATTCGGCGGCAGCCAGGGCAGTCAGGGCAGCAGCGCGACCGGTGTGACGATCTCCGGCACCTTGTCCGGATCCCCGGTCGCCAACGCCGGCCTGACCGCAGGCGACACGATCACCTCGGTCGGCGGCCAGTCGGTCTCCACGGCCCAGGACATCGCCCAGGTGCTGGTCAAGTACCACCCCGGCGACTCGATCTCGATCGGCTGGGTGGACCAGTCCGGCCAGTCGCAGACCACCACCGTGACCCTGGCTAGCGGCCCCGCCGCCTAACAGCGACCCTGCAGGTCGCTAGCCAGCATCAAGCCAGTGATCCCCGGCCACCCCCGGGGATCACTGGCTTCTCTGCCTGATCAACTCTGTCTGATCAACTCTGTCTGATCAACTCTGCCTGATCAACTGGCCCGGGCGCCACACCACCGGAGGCGCGGAGCCGGCGCAGAACCGGTACAGCCACCCGTTCGGGATAAAAATGACATGAAGCCCGACGAGAGGAAGAACCGGTGCGCACAGCGAGACTCCACGCGGTGGGCGACCTGCGGGTGGCCGACGAGCCGGTGCCGGACGCGGGGCCCGGGATGAGCCTGGTCCAGGTCACCGCGGTCGGCATCTGCGGCTCTGACCTGCACTGGTGGGACGAGGGCGCGATCGGCGACGCCAAGCTCACGCACCCGCTGGTGCTCGGCCACGAGGGCGCGGGGGTGATCGCCGAGGGACCGCGGGCCGGCCAGCGGGTGGCGATCGACCCGGCGATTCCGTGCCAGACGTGCCGGGCCTGCCGGGACGGCTACCGGAACCTGTGCTACCGGCTCACGTTCTCCGGCCACGGCGCGACCGACGGCATGATGCGCGAGTTCATGGCCTGGCCGACGACGGCGCTGCACCCGCTGCCCGACCGGCTGTCCGACGTAGACGGCGCCATGCTCGAGCCGCTCGGGGTGGCGATCCATTCCGTAGACCTGGGGCACCTGCCGTTCGCCGGCACCGCTTCGGTGATCGGCTGCGGGCCGATCGGGCTGCTGCTCATCGGGGTGCTGAGGGCGGCGGGCGCGCGTTCGGTGCTGGCGATCGAGCCGCTGGCGCACCGGCGGGAGGCGGCCGAACGGATGGGCGCGGACGAGGTGGCCGATCCGGTCGCGTTCTCCGGCGGGGGCGCTGGCGGAGGCGATGTGATGGGCGAGCTGACCGGGGCAACTGGGGGCGGGGTGGACGTGGCGTTCGAGGCGGCGGGGAACAACGAGGGCGTGGAGCTGGCCATGGCGTCGGTGCGACCAGGCGGCCGGGTGGTGCTGGCCGGCATCCCGGGCGACGACGTCATCACGTTCGGGGCCTCGCTCGCGCGGCGCAAGGGGCTGACGATCGCGATGGTGCGGCGGATGAACGAGGTGTACCCGCGGGCCATCAGCCTGGCCGAGCGGGGAGTGGTCGACCTCGGTGCGGTGGTGACGAGCCGGACGGGCCTGGGCGAGATACCGGCGGCGTTCGGCGACGCGGCCCGGCGCACCGGACTCAAGGCGATCATTGAGCCCCAGCGATAGGCACAGCGCCAGCGATGGGCACGGCGTTAACCTGGGTCGCATGCGTTCGGTGCGGCTCGCGGTGATCCTCGACTGCTGTTGCGTGCTGCTGTTCGTGATCATCGGCCGGGCCGGCCACGCCAAGGGCGAGAGCCTGGCTGGCATCGCGTCGACGGCGTGGCCGTTCCTGGCCGGGCTGGCGGGCGGGTGGCTGGCGGCGCGGGCCTGGCGGCGGCCCTCGGGGCTGTGGCCCGCCGGGGTGGGCGCGTGGCTCGGCACGGCGGCGCTGGGCATGGTGTTCCGGGTGGTGTCCGGGCAGGGCACCGCGGCCGCGTTCATCGTGGTGGCACTGGCGTTCCTGGGCCTGTTCCTGCTCGGCTGGCGGCTGCTGGCCCGGCTGGGCGGCCAGCTTGGCGGCGGGCGGGCCTGGCTCAGGCGCGGATAGGGGCACGGTAGTCGAGGCCGAGGTCATAGCCTTCGCCGACGCGGGCGATCTCGGCGAGCTCATAGCTGGTCAGCACCTCGATGGACAGCTCGTGCAGGCGGCGGGTCTTGGCGGCGCAGCAGTCGGCGAGCAGGGTCACCGGGTAGTCGCGCATGAACGCGGACCGGACCGTGGTCTCCACGCACAGGTTCGTGACCACGCCGCAGACGACCAGTTCGGTTACGCCCAGGCCGCGCAGCAGCGGCTCGAGCGAGGTCCACTGGAAGGCGTCGAAACGCACCTTGTCGACCACCATGTCCTCGGGCCCGCAGCCGAGCTCGTCCACCACGTCGGCGTCCCAGAAGCCGGCCGCCAGGCCGTTGATGCCCGCCAGAGCGGGACTGTTCCTGATCAGCGCCCCGCCCTCGTCGGCGCGGCCCGGCCGGTACACGTGCCTGGTGAACACGACGGGGATCGCGGCCCGGCGGGCCTGGGCGACCGCGACGGCGGCGTTGAAGACGGCGGCCTGCGCGCCCTCCAGGCCCATGCCGATCTGGCTGAACGAGCCCTCTGGGTGGCAGAAGCCGTTCTGCATGTCCACGACAAGCAACGCCCGGTTGGTCATGTGTCCACCTCTATCGCGGGTCAGTCGCTATTCACGGTAACCGCGGGCCGCCGGGGAAGACCAGATTCCGTTCCCGGTGAATATCCGGGGGCCGACGGGCAGGGGCTCTGGACGATCTGATGTCTCACGAAGGAGGGCTGGTGCTGCCCGGCGGCGTGGTCAACGCCGACGAGCTGCGGATGGTGTCGGCGGCCGCAACGTTGGTGCAGCGGCCCTTACGGGTCCAGACACAGGCGATGGCGATGGCCCGGACGCCAGGTGGGGCCTTCCCCTGTCCCGGCGCCTTACCAGTGTTCACCGTGCGGGCACAAGGGCTCTATTCAGCTCCTATCCGCGCGACCTTTAAGGCGCTTGCGGTACCAGAGGACGTCCGTTCCTGATGGGAAGTCTTCGACGCAACCCACCAGTTCGTAGCCGTTTCGCTCATACAGAGCCCGGGCCTGGAAGGCGTAGGTGAAATGAACGGTCTGCGAGCACCCGCGCGCGGCCGCCTCGGCTTCGGCGGCGGCGAGGAGCCGGGTCGCCAGGCCGCGCCCGCGCAGACCCGGCGCCACCCACAGGCTCTGCAGTTCGCAGCAGTCGCCCCAGGTCCACCCGCTGATGCCGGCCACGACCGTGCCAGCGTCGCGCACGAAGATCGCCAGGTCGGCTTCGTCGCCGAGTCCCATGGCGGCGGACGCCTCACGGCGGATCTGCGTTTCCAGGACGTCGATGTCGAGCGGATCCGGACGGTCCTCGACGCGGAATTCCACGGCGACCGGTTCGTCAGGCACCGACGATCTGCTCGATCAGCGAGAGGTCATCGAAGTACGTCCGGAAGGACCGGATCTTCCCCTCGCGGAAGTCGGCTACGGTGACGCCGGGCAACTGGACGTGCCGCCCCGTCGCTTCCAGCGCGGTATCCTCGCTGAGCACGAGCGGCCCGGTGTGATCGGCTTCGACGAGCCATTCGGCGAACGCCTTGTTGCCCACTTCGTCGATTCCCCGGAACGTGATCACGACGTTGGAGAACGCTGCCTCGCGGAGGGCGGCGAGGGCAGCGAGCGCTGCCAGCCCGGACAGGGTGACGTACGGCGACCAGCCGGTGACGTCGTCGGTGAACAGGGTCTTCAGGTCAACTGATGCGGCACCGATCTCGGCCTTGAGCGCGTCCGCCAGCACCTCTTTGCGCGATCCGCTCATTTCAGCCCCCTGTTCCTGCCGGGAATCGCTATGTCCAGCATCTTCTGGTAATCCGGCATGCGGTCAGGTCCCGAGTATTTTCGCCTTGGCCGCCGCGAACTCTTCGTCTGTGAGCGCGCCCGAGGTGTGCAACTGTGCGAGGTGTTCGATCTCGTCGGCCGGGTCCGCCGGAGGGGGCGCATATTGCGCCTGGTCCTGGCCGTCGTCAGCAGGCGCCTGGTCGTCGGCAGGCGCCTCGTCGTAGGCCTGCTCGTCGGCCTTCCTGCGCCCGTGGTGAACAAGCGCCGCTCCGCCCACCGCTCCGGCCACCAGCGCCCGCCGCCTTACCCGCCGCCTGAAACCCATGGAGAACTCCTTCGTCCGGCCGACCGGCGTCGGTCTGGGCACTGTGCGTCCATCGTCGCATCACCAGTCGAGATGAACTATCCGCATTCGGCACGCGGGCGCACGATCGCGCGCGCGGGAGCTAAAGACTCTGAGATCCGCTGGGCACGCGGACAATCGCCTCTATCGGTCGTCCTTCGGGCGTGAGCGTTCAGGTCCCGCCGACGGTGCTGGTGGTTCCCAAGGCCTTGGGCGAGCATTGACGGCCGCGAGAACACCGGTCACCCGGCGGGGCTACGATGCTGGCGTGCGGACGCCGATCAGGAACCCGCCGGACCCGATGTACGCGGAGTTCGAGGTACACCGGACGATGATCTGCGACCGCGTTCGCACCGGGGCCTTCCGGCGTGCGATC